>DUKP01000025.1:4829-8932 GCA_013329295.1 Candidatus Poseidoniaceae archaeon | reverse complement strand
CCTCTTCACCGGTTATCTCATACAGCCTACCTCTAATTTCAGCATCGCTGGCAGATAATTCTGAATCATCATCTTTGTGAGCCTTTAACTCTCCTTTAGCAGCCAACATTTCATCAAGATCTTGCATTCCGTCACTCATCTCTTTGAGTGTCTTTAATTTGGTAGTTACTTGTGACTCTAGTTCTTCAATCTCTTCAGGAGTTAGTCCTTCAGTATCAAATTCTTCCTCGTACATCTGTTCAATTTCAGCGATTTCAGCCTCAGCAGATGCAATATTCTCATCCCAATCATCTTCTAATTGATCTTCATCATAACCGAATTCCTTGACCGCTTCAGCAAAGTTTTCGGTACCGGAAACTATTGCATCTTCGTCCTCTTCTGGCAAGGCTATCTCTTGTTTTGGAACTACTTTCCTTTCTCGCTTTTCTCGTCTCTCGAAGAATGAGGACACATCCTGTATAGCTCCGCAATAAGGACAATTCTCCATCAAGTCTGGTACTGATTCCCCACACTCATGACAAGGATGGAATTGTTTTCTCGCCTTTGCAAGATTAAAACTACAGTGAGGACAGTGTTTCTCATCTCCTTCAATTTCGCCATCGCACGCAGGACAATAATCGAAAATATCTCTCTCAACTTCTTCTTCGGAATCTCTAGTCAACCAGATAGCAGCAACGAAAATGGCAATCAAAATTACTACTGCGATACCAATTAATGCTGCAGTGCCCATTCCAGATTGTTCCCCTTCGACATCATTAGAAACTGTTGAAATGGCTGTTAGTTTTCTAGTATATGTGTTAGTTACTGATGGGTCTGATGGAACCATCTGAATTGTTGTAGAAGGTGCTGATGCAATGAATTGACACTCGATTGAAACCTTTTGTCCTATGGAGGTTACATTGACTGGAATTGTTGTAATCAATGAATTGATTGTTGAATCAAAACAATCAATTGTTAAAGAACCAAGTTCTTGGCTTGTTAGATTAATTGCGAAAGTGTATTGTTCACCTTCATCAAGTGGTAAAGATACTGCGTTTCCTTCTGCATCAAGGATACGTAAACTGGAACCTGCCCAATTGAGTACCAAACCAGATTCTACGGTAATGGTATTGGTTGCAATATTGTTGGTTAAATCTCGATCTGTAGAATCTATCGAAGGAGTCCATTCCGCAATAAATTCAGCACTATGTGAGCCTGCTGCTGTGTTTAACTCTGCGGTCCAATAATATGATTCTCCTGCATTTAGTGAAATCAATATTGAAGTGCTGGTAACTCCTTCAAATGTATAAATTAGATTACCAGTAACTGCTTCGCCTCCAAGATTAGTTACCGAAACACCCCAAGTTACTTTCTCACCAGCTTTGACTACTGAAGAAGAAGGTAAGGCAATTGAATCCACTAATACATCCGGCTCTTCCAGTATAACGAACGAAGTACTAATTCTATCATTGCTAGTATCTTCTTGAGTAAATGCCCCATCTAAGAAGGGGTCAATAACCGCTGTAACCTGATAACTTCCTGGAGCTAAAGTCCCTACCAATCCATCATCAAAAGAAGTACTCCATGATTGCTGAGAAGTTTCTGAACCAACAAGAGTCACTGTGAATGGTTGGCTTGCCAACATGCCGTCATTATGATCGATTTCTAACCACATGGTAACATCGGTACTACCTGATTCCCCAGTTCTTCCAATTATTCCATCAACGGTCCATGGGCCTTCGTATGAGCCAGAACTTGGTGAAACAGATATATCTCCAATATGATAGAGGTCCATTCTTGGCTCGACCAAAAGATTGACATCAACTGATTTGCCTTGTTCAGAAGCTTCCAAAACCTCATCATTGAAATCTGGAGTTACATAAATTGTGTAAGAACCTGTTTGTGGTGCAGTAAATGTAGTGTTTACCCATGTTTCTTCACTGGCGTTGAGAGATTTGGTTTGAAGATATTGATTAGCTAAATTTCCTGGTAAATTTACTTCAAGTTGACTGGCACCTGCAGGTTGTGAACCTGTATTCTTGACTAGATTAGAAATCTGTACTGTATCCCCTGAATTAATCGTAGTTGATGGAGTTAATTCGGTTTGGATTACTCTAAGGTTTGGCAGTCCAGTCACCTCAAATTCAACGAAAAAGGAGACCTCATTGCCGCTATTACGAGGATATTCGAATGTTATCCAAATTTTATCATCACTCTCCAACAAGCCATCCCAAGTTGCTTCAACAGTTTGTGATGAATCCCCTTGGATATCAATTACATTCTCAACGAATTTGTTTTCAGAACTATACTGATTTTTGTAAAAAGCATAGCCGACATTATTTGCTTCGCTTTGTTGAGTATTGGTTAAAGTGAGATAAAAAGTGACTGAATCGCCAACATTTAATCCAGTTGATGGGATCATTGCTACTTGGCTTTCAGATGCTTCAATTCCACCGCTGTTATACGCTGAAACACCAAGTGGTAAAGCAAGCATAGCAGCCAATATAGCTGCCATCAAAAGCGCCCTGATGCGTGCCATCAGTTCTATGGACTAATGATGAAGCACTTGAACCCATCTCTAATACAAGCAAAATATCAATATATTGCGCGTTGAATTAACTCGGCCACGTCGATTTATCTTCCAATTAGTAGAATTACCAATAAACAAGGGTAGCATTCAAGGCTTACGGCCAATGTGAAGTTAACATGCGAGCAGTTCTTACGGCATCAATAATGTGTTTATTGATGGTAATTGCTAGCATTCCTAATAATGATGATAACACCGTATTATTGGTTGAGGCAACCAATATTGCTGAATCTAATTCTGATGTAGTAATTAGTTTCTCTAATGGTCCAACAAATGGACAAAGCCTAACTGGTGTATACACTCTTTCATTCAGTTTTTCCGGTACAGGCACTGTTTCATCACTAGATGTGGAAATTTCAGATGATAGCACGTTATGGACTAATATTGCAAGTTTAACTTCATCTCCATGGGTTACATATCTTGATACAACTGCTTTTTCCAACGGCGCCTATGAATTACGAGCAACTGCTCATGACTCTACTGTCTCTGAAAATGTTATTGAAATATCTCAACCATTTACCATTGATAATCAAGTTCCAGTTATTACAGAATTTAGCATCAATAATATCGAATATGGTAGCGGTACAAGTGCATCGGATAGGGCCTGGTTCTCAACTGCACCGGATGGAATCTTAGAATTCTCTTGGAATGCAGTAGATGATGATTTACTTCGTGCAACATTGACCAATGTTCCTGGACCAGGGGCTCCATCTAGCGATGGTCCATCAAATATCAATTATGGCTGGGACTGGTCTTCTGGAAGTTTCTCAGAAGATACATGGAATCCTCGATTAACTGTATATGACAACTCTGGCCTAACAGCGACTCAAACTATGTTCATTGGTATTGACCGAACTGGTCCAACTATCGGGATAATTTCCACCGGATCAAGCTCCGGCTGGTTAACATCTTCATCGGTTACTCTTACTGGACTAATCAACACAGTTGATGATGGCCTTGGTAGTGGAGTTGCATACACTGAAGTTAGTCTAAATGGCGTAGATTGGACACAAACCACTTCAGACTCATATTCTCTAACTTTGGATGATGGCATTCATACAATATCTCTACGAGCAACTGATAATGTTGGCAATACCGGTCAAATTAACCAGATTACGGTTCAAGTAGATACCGAAAATCCAATTCAGGGCGAATGGATAGTCGATGAATTGACTACCGCACTAATTGGTGCGGCAAGCGTAGAGTTTGTCGCAAGCGATACAAGTTCTGGAATTGATATTACTAACTCCTTTATCGAATATGGATTCGATTCTAATGGCTTTGGTCAAACTCCTGACATTTCAGGCAACTGGCAGCCATCTATGGGAACTGGACTAGACAGTACTGTTGCTCAATCAAGTTGGGCGACAAAGTCTCGACAATACCTAATGCTGAGAGCAACCGTTACCGATGTTGCTGGAAATAGTATTCAAACCAACCCTGTGTTCTATCAAGTATTACCAAGTATCGATTTTCAATGGAATTTAACCAATACTAATGTCGATAGATTGATTGTCAAACCTGGCGATAATACTGG
>DUKP01000025.1:0-4493 GCA_013329295.1 Candidatus Poseidoniaceae archaeon | reverse complement strand
AATGTCACTATAACTGGCCTTTTAGAAGTGAATGAAAACTATGGTGGCAGTGTTACCGTAAGATTGGAAGCTGCACCAGCAGACCGCTCAGCAGATGTATCATGGACAATCATTGAATCCAATACTCTTGATGCTGGAACATTGACTGACAAATCAGAATTATTGACTTGGAATTATACCGTACCCAATGAAGGTCAATACGACTTAAGGTTAGTTATTGACTCAAACAATGTAATAGATGAATACAATGAAGGAAATAATGAGAATTACATGGTTGTAACCGGTGCATCGGTTAGTAGTATTATCAACGCACCATCATTTATGCCTTCTATTGGTGCTATTTTGGCTTGTGGATTGGTAATTGCTCTAATCCAAAAAAATACAAGAGATTGAAAAGAAAGAAGCCGCACGCTCCATCATGCGACAGGGACTTCCTCGGGTACCAAAAGACAGAATTGCTGTCTTGATTGGTTCAAAAGGAGCTACTGCAAAGTCTATTCGTAATGCATCTGGTTGTCAAGAATTAAACATTGATTCTGAAACCGGAGATGTTGAAGTTAAATGGGGTGAAGCAGGAAGTTATGACCCAATAAAAGCCATGAAATTACCAGATGTCATCAAGGCAATTGGTAGAGGAATGGCGCCAAAAGCCGCGATAAGACTATTCGATGATCAGCACTTTTTCGAAATGGTTGACTTACGAGATTTTGTTGGCAAGAGATCAAATCAACAACGTCGAATTCGCTCAAGAATCATCGGCAGCCAAGGAAAAGTGCGCAAACTTATCGAAGGCTTGACAGATACTGAAATTACTATCTACAAATCAACAGTAGTGATAATTGGCGAACAAGAAGGTTTGTCAGCAGCACGTCAAGCGATTGAAATGTTAGCCGGGGGTTCAGAACATGGTTCTGTATTGGGTTACTTGGAAAAGGACCGTCGTAGATCAAAACTGGCAAATCGCTCATTAGATTCAATCGAGTTAAAGTCTCAAAATCCAAACAGTGGCGGATTTGAAGACCTCGTCCCTGGATTGTCAGAAATTAGTGACCGACGCTCAAGAAAAATGCGTGCTAGTCAAGTTGACCCCGAAGATGAGGAGGCGGTCGCTGAAATGATGGAATTGTCCGAAGACGAGAATATCGTTTGGGAAGAAGAGTGATTCACAATTCTTCCTTGACATGGCTCAAATCCATATTTAGAACTTCATACATTGCTTCGGCTAATTCTATTTCAATGTCATTTTTATTTGCCCATTCAACCAATCTGGTTACATCTCGTATCAAAAATTCTTGAGCCTTTGGATGTGATTGAATAACTGCTTGACCAACATCTATCACAATTGGACCGTTATCACTCCACAAAATATTGAATGGTGAAAAATCACCATGTACAAGGTTGGCTTTTTGCCAAGACACTGCAAGGAACTCTAATAATTCATCAAAAACTTCTTGCGGATTATCTACTACAACTTCACGTAGTTTCGGATAAGGTGATGTCTCATCTCCAAGATATTCCATGACAAGGACATTTTTATTCAAACCTAATGGTTTTGGAACGCTCAAGCCCCATTTTGATAAACGTGCTAAATTTCTCTGTTCTTTCCTTACCCAAATGTCAACCAAATCTCGATGTCTGCGACGTAATCCAGAAAATCTTTGGTCACCTTCGATATATTGCATCAAATTCTTGAATACTGCATTTGAAGTATGGAAAATTTTGATTGCGACTGGTTTGCCTTCTGGGTCAGTGCCATGAAATACATGAGCTTCCTTACCTCTAGCAACTGGAAAATCAACGGTATCAATTACTTCATTCTTCATCAGTTTGTATAATGACATCAATGTTAGACGGTCAAATACTTGATCAAAGACTCGTCTATCGACCCATTCAAATGGACCTTTACCCATTGCTCCTTGAATCTTATTTTCAATATCTCGAAATATTGACTTGTAACGCTTTTCTTTCATCCAATCATATTTGCCTGAAGAAGTTTCTAAGGATTCGATAAAGTCCCTATCATCGATTTCATCTTGACTAGGTTGCTTTGATTTAGAACGCTTAGACTTTCTTCGATTACGATTCTTGTTGATTGCAAGTTCGTCCCAATCGTCTCTACGGTCTTTCAATCGACCACCTCGGGTCTCGTCTCACCCAAACAACGAATCAATGTCAATATCATCGTCATCATCGTCATCATCATCGCCCGAATCGGGATATTCTTCAACTGGAACAAACTCTTCTTCTACTTCTTCTACTGTCTCTTCAGGAGCCTCTTCTGCTGCCTCTTCAGATGCTTCTTCTGTAACATCATCAGATGATGCAAACATATCATCAACTTCATCATCGTCCTCGTCTTCTTCGCCACCAAACATGTCATCTACATCATCGGTTTCTTCTTCGACTACTCCAAACAGATCGTCATGCTCATCATCGTCATCATGAGTTACATTCATGCCAAAGACATCGACATCATCTGGAAGTACGCCTTTTCGAGATAGATACATCGCTTGAGTTTTGGTATATCGGTGTTTAACATCAGCTTTAGAATCTTGAAAATCCCACGGCCATACAATGATCAAATCTCCTTCTCTTACCCATTGGCGACGACGCATTTTTCCAGGGATTCTAGCAAGCCTTGTCTCGCCATCTTCACACAAAACAGAAACTCTTCTCCCACCAAGAATTTGGTCTGCAAGAGCAAACATTTCGTTAATTCTACGGTTAGGCATCTTGACACGAATCTTACCAGATGAACCGTCCTCTGGATTCTCCAGACGGGCTAATTCTTCTACATCGACTTTCTCTTCGTGTCTTCTACCCATTGAGGCTCACTATTGCGGCCTAATAGACATCCCTTATTGAATTCACTACTTGAAAAGGCATTAATTCCAACCATAATTCAAACTTTGTGCGGCAACTTCACAAATCTCTAGCAACTTGTCACTTGCCACACCCATGAACAGAGTAGCCATCAAACAAGCAAGTATTGCGAATCTAACTTGCCAGCCAACAGGTAAAGGTCCGCTTCTTCCTTCTTCTGCCTCTTCAAAGAACATGACTACGCCGATTCTCAAATAATAATACATAGATATTGCAGAGTTAATGACCATGGCAAAAGCAAGCCACCAAACCCAATGTACATCTGCTAATCCAAGGTCTCCTCCTGCAACAATCTCAGCACCCATTTGACCAATTGCTACCTTAACTATCCCCATGATAACCAAAAGTTTCGATACGAAACCAGCAAGTGGTGGTACACCTGCTAATGAGATCATAAAGATAAACATAGCAACTGCAAGGAATGGTTCTCGCTTAGCAAGACCGCCTAATGAGGAGAGTCGAGATGCATCGCCATCTGATTCTAAAATAGACAAAACCAAGAAAGCCCCGAGTTTGAAAGCAACAAGAACCACAAGATGGAATATTAGCGCAGTAAGAACTGCAACTGCTGATTCACCTGCATCGCCTGCAAGAGAGTCATCCCAATTCCATGCTCCAATTGCAGTTATTGCCGCTAGCATGTAACCTGCATGAGCAACAGAAGAATAAGCCAACATTCGCTTTGGATTAGTACTACCTAATGCTGCAATATTACCCCAAGTCATAGTAACTAATGAGAGGATTCCAAGTAAAGTTAGCCAAACTGTTCCGTCTTCACTGGCTTCTGGTGCAGCTACGATTAACAACATTCTCAGCAAACCGATAATACCCATCGCTTTACTAGCAGTTGCCAAAATTCCAGCGATTGGACTACTTGCACCTGCGTAAGCATCTGGTGCTGCGAAATGGAACGGAGCTGCACTAACCTTGAAACCAAAACCAACTAAAACAAAGCCGATTCCAATAAGTGGCAATGGGTCTGTTCCATTAATGACAAACTGACTTGCTAAGACATCAAATTGTAAAGATCCTGCCCACAAATAAAGCATTGACAAACCATACAATCCAACACCAGAAGCCACAGAACCTACTATGAAATATTTCATACCTGCTTCTGTTCCAGCTTTGGTTTCTTTGTAGAATGCTACCAAGACATAAGTTGAGAATGATGCAAGTTCCAATCCAATGAACAAGACAAACAAATCCTGTGCCAATGCAACCACTGACATTCCAAGAGCACAAGTCAACATCAAAATGTAGAAATCTGCTTGTCTGCGGTTATTGTAAAGGTCGTTTGTTGAAAGGTTTGGACCAACGCCTCTAACTTCAAGACGGTTCATTGAAGCAAATGCTGCGAGAGCGAGGGCACCAAAGAAAATTAATTCGAACACTCGACTGAAGCCATTAACTAACATCAATTGCTTGCCAGTATCAGTAACTATTGCAGTTCTATCTACGCCATCTTGGAATGACAACATAGTAAGAACAAAAGCTGCACCAAGAGTAATAGTAGCAATCCATGCTGGAAGCCTTGGATTACTGGTAAGTTTGAATCGATCACCGCCTAAAAACCACATTACTCTGGTTTGGGTTCCTGGAATTCTAACTGT
>DUKP01000186.1 GCA_013329295.1 Candidatus Poseidoniaceae archaeon | reverse complement strand
AGAGACTTTGATTCACTTTGATAATCAAGCGAAAAACCAACATCTTGTGCTGTCAATGTATTATTTAGTAGCACTCCTAAATCATCTATGACTGATTCAATTTTACCTTCACCATCATGTTTTGAATCTATGGCATAATAGACAGTATTGATTTCATTAGGCATCTGTTGCAAATCTTGAGCGGTAAGTAGATCGCTAAACAAAGCAGGTGATTTGGTTCCCGCAAGATTGGCCATCCCCGCATTCTTAACAACCTTGTATACTGTAAACATCTGCTCTATACGCTTGCGAGAATTGTCTTCTGTAACATACCAACCTACCTCAACTTGGTCGCCTTCAGTAAGTTCTAACTCATCTGCTAAGACTTGATTGATTGCAATATTTGGCTGTGAAGAGATTACATTAATCTCTGCTAAATCTATGAATCTAATGCCATTACTGCCGCCAATATTAGGCCAAACTTGTTCTGCATCAATGCTAGAATTCATTGCTGCCCAAGTTACCACTGGCAGAGACTTACCCGTCTGTGAAGCAATACTTACTCCACTGATTATGCCTTGCTGCTGACCTTCTACTAAATTCGATAAGCCATCATCAGAGGAAATATCTTGCCATACTTTGTTGGCTACTAATTCGGACATTGTAACTCTCTCACCAGTACTCATATCAAAACCTGATAATGTGATATCTGTTTCACCCCATGCACCTTCAACTTCTTGAGTAATTGTTGCATCAAGTGAATCACCAACTACCAATGAAGAGGTAATGATTGCTGAAGCGATTACTAAACCAGCCATCAGTAAAGCTGCTTGACGCTTTCGACGCAGGATATTCTCCTTAGCAAGTCTCCACACAACCAATCGCTGAGGTACCAATAGTGGTTGAGCCAATACATGGCTGATTATTCCGATGCACAATGACCCGACCCACAGCGTTATTCCGCTTACTCCAAGCCACTGAAATATCCAAAAAGCAATGATTGAATCTGCTATAGGAGTTGCGATTAGAAGAGCGATTACCCCTGTCGAGAGTTGCCTACTGCGACCTATTTGCCAGGTCGAGATACCGGACGGAATGCCGACCAGCAACAGTAGTACAACAGCCTCAATCAGCAGTTTTACTCCTCCTCATCGCCCCGCTGATCGCTAATAATTTCTCCATCATCCATATGCAAAATTCTGTTGCATTGCTTTGCTACTTCACTATCATGAGTAACTAGTAAAAATGTTGTACCCATTTTTTTATTGATGCTTTTGAGTAATTCCATTACGCTTGCAGATGTTGCGGAATCCAAATTTCCGGTTGGCTCATCACATAATACAACAGAAGGGTTGTGGACAATTGCACGAGCAATCGCTACACGTTGTTGTTGTCCACCTGATAACTCACTGGGACGATGACCGCTTCGCTCCCCTAATCCTACTGCTTTCAAAGCATCAAGCGCGGTATTTCTTGCCTCATTTGCAGGTTTGCCAAGCAACAATAGTGGCAACTCAACATTTTCTACTGCAGAAAGTACCGGGAGTAAGTTGAAGTCTTGAAAAATAAATCCAAGATACTCTGCACGCATTCTTGAACGTTCATTATCGCTTACCGCGAATAGAGATTTCTCATCGATTGTAACTTCACCAGCAGTTGGCTCATCAATGCCTGAAAGGACATTCAGTAGAGTTGTTTTGCCGCATCCTGAAGGCCCCATAATAGCAATCATTTCACCTTCCCCAATAGTGACATTGACACCTTTTACCGCCTGAACGGTTGATTCGCCAGAAGCATACAACTTCCATAATTCATTAGCCTGCATTACTGCTCGCATGATTATAGTACAGAAGAACTGCGTTGATAAACTACCGCTTCAAAGCATCACCATGGGCGCAAATCAAAGTAGTGATTCCATCACTGTACTATGCTTTGGCCCGTTAGCCGAAATACTAGGCAGAACCAGTCAAATAAGCATAAATTCAATGAGTACCTGCAAACAAGTTATTGTCGATTTAGGGCTTGAAGAATGGCTTAACAATGGCCTTAAAATAGCCATTAACGGAGAAATGTGTGACTTAGATTCACAACTTTCAGCAGGTGATGAACTAGCATTGTTGCCACCGGTGTCAGGTGGCTAAATCACTACTGTTGGTTGATTTACAACCGAAGACTTCAACAGCGACCACATTCAGCAGATGATGAGGAAGCGATATGTTCGGCGGACTTGGACCACTTGAAATCATTGTACTGCTAGTGATATTCTTTGTATTATTTGGCGCAGAAAGACTACCAAAGATGGCTAATGCCCTTGGTCGCTCCAAAGGTGAATTCCAAAAAGGACTTGATGAATCTACTAAGGCGATGAAACTGGAACAAACTATTCAGGACATGGATGCAGGTGGTCGTACTCCTTCTCAAGCCTTAGCAGCAAGAGCAAAAGAGGTTGGAATTGACCCTGAAGGAATGGATCCAGAAGAATTGGAAAAGAAGGTTGCTGCTCTAGAAAATCTAAATGCTGAAGAATGATTACTTAGCTCGCTTAAGCAGCATTGGAGCACCACAGATATCACAATCTTTGACTGGACCTTTCTTACTTGATTCTACATCAGTTGGCACAGGCTCTTTGGAACCACATCCGGTACAACGCAACTCCCATTTCCATACTTTCTTAGCGCCTGAAGTCCCTACTGAATGTGTTTCAAGACCTGCTTTTTGCATGGTATTTTGTAAGCGATAATCATCGGTATATAATGGTAAATTTAGTCCAATTGCTAGAGCAAGAACATCTACATCGACTGGTGAAAGTCTCGGCAAATCACCGCTATCTGCTGCTGCCACTCGAGCTTTCTCCAACCAACTAGGGTCAACATCTCGCCAATCAATATCAATGCTACTTACCAACATGTAACGTTGTGGGCTAACTCTTTCCAGCTCATTCTGTTGACTAATAGAACAAACACCTCCGGCTATCTCTGTAACCGGCCAGTACAACAACGCAGCCGTATCGAGTACTCGCATCAGTGTAGATACCCTTCAATCAACCTCATCAACCCACCGATTAGCCACACATTCAATAATGCAAGACTCAAGCAGTAGTTTGTGTCGTGGTATAGTGGAGTTCTGGATTTTATCCTTGAACGGACAAATTCTGCTGTTCTTGGACTAGTATCTTTCACCGAAGCGATTATTCAACCTCTGCCACCAGATTTGGTATATTTACCAATGTTGTATGATGCAATGGACAACAAACCATTGGTGTTTTGGTATTTCTTAGTAGTAACACTTACCTCCGTGGCAGGATCTTACATCGGATATCTAATCGGTCAGCGTTGGGGACGGCAATTACTCGACCGTTTTGCCAAACAGAAACATGTCCACAAATTAGAGGCTTTAACCACAAAATATGGCACAGCAGGCATATTCATAGCAGCATTTTCACCAATTCCATACAAGGTATTTGGCTGGGTTGCCGGCATGGGAGAGATGGATAAGCGTTCATTCATAGTAGCTGGATTATTTGGTCGTGGCTTGAGATTTGGTTTAGAAGCATTACTTATTGGAATCTATGGAAAGAAAGCATTGGATGCTATCAATACCTTCCTTGACAATGAATTACTAATTGCTGTTGGTATGATTGTTTCCATCACAATTGCTTATTTTGCTTGGCAATGGTGGTCAAATCTAGACAACAATACCAGTTCAAGTTCTGAATGATAACAAGTCTATCTTAAGGCGAATTGTTATGAACAGGTTGTTGGTCGGTGGCTTGTCGCTCGTGTGGTGTAGCCAGGTCCATCATTGCGGGTTTTCATCCCGTCGACCCGGGTTCGAATCCCGGCACGAGCACCATTCGGAACACTGCGAGGCATATTCGTTCTTTTTTGAATTTGTTTTTGTAGGAAATTTTTGCATTTATCACAGATAAATCAGTTGTTTTATCAATTTACGAATTGTGGA
>DUKP01000072.1 GCA_013329295.1 Candidatus Poseidoniaceae archaeon | reverse complement strand
GAAGTAAAGTCAGACTATATCCTAGTAAAGGGTAGTGTTCCAGGTCCTTCAAAGAGATTGATTAGATTTAGAGATCCTACAAGAGGATCAGACAAGACTCTACATGATTATGAAATCACTTATGTGAGTACCGCATCCAAGCAGGGGGCCTGAAGATGAAAGTTGCTGTAAAGGATATTACCAATACAATTAGCGCTGATGAACTCGATGCAGGTCGTTTGCAAGACACCTTTGATATTTCTGTCAAAAACGGTTCAAAGGTAACTCTACCAGGTTCGTTTGCAACTCCACTTAGAGAGGATTTAGTTAAGTTAGCAGTGGCATCAAGCCGTGCTAATAGAAGACAACCTTACGGTTCAAGACCTCACGAAGGAAAGAAGAGACCAATGGCAGGTATGAAACATTCAGTTGAATGGTGGGGCAAGGGACGAGGTGTCTCAAGAATCATGCGAAGAACTGGTCAGCGAAGAGGTGCTCAAAACCCACACACATTAGGTGGTAGAAGAGCCCATGGTCCAAAGGTTGAGAAGAATTGGGGCAGAAAGTTGAATCAAAAAGAGCGCAGACTTGCAAGAGATTCCGCTCTTGCTGCAAGCACTGATATGGATATGGTAAGTTCTCGTGGCCACAGAGTTTCAGAAGATGTTGACGCTTTGCCAATTATTCTTGGAAATTATGTTGAAGTTAGAGACGGTAAGTCACAAGAGTTCGATATAGAATCTTTCAATCATGGTTCTGCAACAAGAAAAGTTCTTGCAATCTTTAACGAGCTTGGACTTGGAGATGACTTGCAGAGAGCTAGAGACGGAAGAAAAATCCGTGCAGGAAAAGCAACAATGCGAGGTAGAGTTCACAAGACTCCAAAGTCAGTATTGCTTGTTGTTAAGGAAAAGTCAGGTTTGGCTCAAGCAGCAAGAAATCTACCGGGTGTAGATGTTGTAGCTGCTAAGGATCTAAACGCAGAGGACCTCGCTCCAGGTGGCGATGTCGGCAGACTTACAGTATTTACAAAATCAGCATTGGAGGAACTCAACTGAGGTGATAATTATGAATGCATACGATATAATCATACAACCATGGCTAACTGAAAAATCCATGGAAGCTAGATCAACTCAACAAAGACTTGAGTTTATTGTAAGAAGAAGTGCATCAAAGGCTGATATTGCTAAAGCAGTTGAAACAATTTTCGATGTAGAAGTAGACAAGGTCAATGTAAGAAACAGCAAGCATGGTAAGCATGCATCTGTTAAACTTGCAGAAGGCTATGATGCAGAAGATGCTGCAATGCGTCTAGGAGCATTCTGAGGTGATAATATGGGTAAGAGAATACGTGCACAGAGAAAGGGTTCATCCCCAAGATACCGTGTGGCTAGCCACAGATTCCCAGGTTCTAATCGAATGCCAAGAGAAAATGGCATCGTTGGAGAGGTTACTGAATTGATTCACAGTCCAGTACACACCGCACCTTTAGCAAGACTAAAACTACCTGATGGGGAATCAACTTTAGTTGTTGCAACCGAAGGTTTGTCTGTAGGCAGTAATGTTGCAGTCGGCGAAAATGTTTCACTAAAACCTGGAAATATCACCAATATTGGCAGTATTCCAGAAGGTACAGCAATCAATAATCTAGAATTGCGCCCAGGTGACGGTGGTAAAGTTGCTAGATCTGCAGGAAACTCCTGCTATGTTGAAGCTAAGATTGGCGATAAAGTTCGTATTAGAATGCCATCGGGTGCTCTAAAAGAATTATCATCAGATTGCCGTGCTACTATCGGTGTGCTTGCAGGTCATGGAAGAGACGAAATGCCTCTAAGAACTGCTGGTGCAGCATATTACAAGGCCAAAGCAAGAGGAAAACTGTACCCACATGTTAGTGGTGTTGCAATGAATCCAGTCGACCACCCTCACGGTGGTGGAAATCACCAAGCAGTTCACGGACCGAATTCAGTGGCTCGTGGAACTCCTCCTGGTGCTAAGGTTGGAATTATTGCTCCAAGAAGAACCGGTAGAGGCCGTGGAAAGAAAGTTTGAGGTGAGATAATATGGGACGAAAGAAGAAGAAGTCGTTTATGACTCCAAAAGCCAGTAGAAGAAAGGCAAGAAAGCGCTTGTCAACTACTACTGGTCGTGTCAAGAAAGAATTCACATACCGTGGTTTCAGCATGGAAGATTTATCTCAAATGGAATTGTGGCCATCTGAAAATTCTGAAACATCAATCATTGAACTATTGCCTTCAAGAGCAAGAAGATCAATCGGCCGAGGAATGTCCAAGGAAAATGAGCATTTCCTTGCTAGAATGCGTAGAGGTAATTCCAATACCGTTAGAACACACAGAAGAGATATGCCAATCCTTCCTGAATTTGTCGGTAGAAGAATAGCAATTTACAACGGACAAAATTTCGTTGAAATCGATATCAAGCCTGAGATGATTGGGCACTATTTAGGTGAGTTTGCATTGACAAGAAAGGGTGTAGCTCACAGCGGTCCAGGTGTAGGTGCTACACGTTCATCAAAGCACGTTGCATTGAAGTGAGGTGAATAATATGGTAAAGCAAAGACAAATGGATAGAAGAACAAAGAGGAGACAATTGCCTCAAAAGGGATTCACCCAATTACTTCAAGGAAGCAGAATTGCTTCTGCAAGAGCAGTAAATGTAGATATGCATGCTAAGCATTGTTTTGAAGTGTGCCGTGCAGTAAAGAATATGACTGCAGGTAATGCAATTAACTATCTAAATGAAGTATTGAGAATTGACTCTGATAGAGCAGATATTCGAAGGAAGGCAGCAGCAGTTCCTTATCGACTTGGAAGTGGAAACAAGAAGCGTAAGCGAAGTGGACCTTCTATGGTTGGTCACCGAAAGGGTGGAGTAGGACCAGGTAGATATCCTGTTAAGGCATCTCGTGCTATCATTAAATTGATTCAAAGTGCTATGGACAACGCTAGACATCAATACGAAGATATCGATGCAGAAGAAATGGAAATTACTCATATCGCTGCACATCGCGGTCAAATTAGAAGAGGTTGGATTCCAAGAGCTAGAGGAAGAGCAACGCCATCTAATCATTATCAAGTAAATTTGGAAATCTTCCTTGAAGACTTCAATACAGTAGACGATGAATTGGAGGATGAATTCTGAGGTGAATATCATGAGTGGAAAACAAAGTATACTTAGAACAATTGTCAACAGAAATGTTGAGCGACAACTTGTCAAAGAGTTCCTAATGGAGAATACCAAGACAGCAGGTTTTGGTGGATTAACCATTAATCGAACTCCAAACGGAACAAGTGTCGAGATTAGAGCAGAAAAGCCTGGTAGAGTTATCGGTAAGCGTGGTAAAATAATCAATGAGTTGCAAAATAGACTTAGTGATGAATTTGAATTATTCAATCCTCGATTATCTGTCGAAGAAGTTGAAAATCCAACTTTAAATGCACAAGTAATGGCTCAAAAGATCGCTTCAGCATTGGAGCGTGGATGGTATTATAGAAGAGCAGGAGCTTCTGCAGCAGTGAACATAATGGATGCTGGTGCAAGAGGAGTTATCGTAACAGTCGCAGGTAAATTGACCGGTGCAAGAAATAGAACTCAGAAATTCATTTTGGGTCACGTCAAGTATTGTGGTGAAACTGCACTGCAATTCATGGACAAGGGATATGCTGTTGCAGTTAAGAAACTTGGAACCATCGGTGTAACCGTACAAATCATGCGTAAGGGAATTACCTTGCCACACGAAATATCAGTTTTCTCAGAAGAAGAATTGAGAATTCGTTCTGAAGCAGAAACTACAGAAGTAGAAGTTGTTGAGGAGGCGAGCGAATGAGTTACGTATCCAATAGAGAGATAGCAGCAATGAGTGCTGAAGCAAGAGAAGCAAGATTGCTTGAATTGCAAGAAGAACTCCTTCAACTGCGTGCTGAGAAGTCACTTGGTGGTACTCCAGCAAGTATCGGGGCTTACAAGGCAACCAGAAGAAGTATTGCTCGATTAAAGACACATATGAACAATGGCTGATTAAGGAGAAGAGTATTCATGATGAGCGGAATTTGCAATGTTTGTGGACTACCAGGTGAATTATGTATATGTCAGGAGATTGCAAAAGAACAACAATGCGCTATTTTGTCAACCGATAGAAGAAGATATGGAAAAATAGTAACAAAAGTAGAGGGTTTGGAAGATTCAGCGATAGATATCAATCAATTAGCTAAACTACTCAAAAATAAATGTGCTGCAGGTGGAACGGTAAAAGGGAGAACAATTGAACTTCAAGGAGATCACAAAAAGAAAGCAGCAGTAGTACTCAAAAATAATGGATTTAATGTGGAGGTGAGATAAAGATGAATATTTACAATGAAAACTGGTTAGGTAGAACTCTTAATGTCATCCAGTCCAATGATGAAACACTCATTGACAAGCAAGGACTCGTTATTGATGAGACCAAGAAGACCATCACAATTCAAGAAGATGGCAGATTTGTCAAACTTGGCAAATCGAGTATCAAATTCACAATATCCGACAGCGATGTCGTAATTGACGGGGCGTTGGTGGGTCAGCGTCCAGAAAATAGAACCCACCGAAAGTATAGGATGGCTTGATACCATGCGAGATATAGGAATAGATGTAAAACCCCCTACCGGTGAGTGGGATGGAGATGAAAATTGCCCATTTTATGGAAGCTTACGCCTGAGAGGACAAGTTCTCGAAGGAACAGTATCCAAGGTTGGCATGCAAAAGACGATCACATTAGAAAGAAATAATGTAAGATACATGCAAAAGTATGAGCGATTCGAAAAGAGGACCAGCATACTTTCTGCTCATTTACCATCATGTATTGGTGAAGTAAATGTTGGAGATTCTGTCAAGGTTATGGAATGTAGACCTCTATCTAAGACAGTTTCTTTCTGTGTTGTTGAAATCGATGGAGGTGAAGCCTGATGCGTGGAATTGCAGGAAAACAAACCAGAGGTCTTCCAACCTCTGCAAGACTACATGTTGCTGACAATACTGGTGCTAAAGTAGTACAAATTGTCAACATCCTAAAACTTGGAGGTACAATGAGAAGATACCCTGCTGGTGGAGTAGGAGATATTGCTAAGGTTTCAGTCAAGAAGGGTACTCCAGATACACGAAGACAGATGTTTAACGCAGTAATTATTCGCCAAAAGAGGCCATTTAGAAGAGTCGATGGCACATGGGTGCAGTTCGAAGATAATGCATGTGTAATTACTAACGAAAAGGGTGATGTTCAAGGTTCCGATATCAAAGGACCAGTGTCAAGAGAAGCAGCCGAGCGATGGCCACGTATTGCAGCGAATGCAAAGCAAATAGTTTGAGGTGATAATATGGTAAAAAGTATGAAACCAGGAAAGCAAAGAAAGGCACACTTTAATGCTTCAATGCATGATAAGAGAAAGAGACTTTCAGCTAGATTACAATTAGAGAAGCCAGATTCTAGATTTGACGGAGTAAGAACTGTTACTGTTAGAGTCGGTGACACCGTTAAAGTTGTTAGAGGCGATTTAGCATATGGTGGTAAGAGGCATGGCGGTACAAGAAATGCTGAAGCATTGACTGGATCAGTCCTTAGAGTAAATTCAAACAGTGGTAGATTGTACATTGAAGGTGCAAAAGCCAGTAAATCAGACAACAAAGAAGAAGCTGTTCCGGTTAGTGCTTCAAATGTTGTTGTTGTTAAGTTGGATGAAACTGACAAGTATAGAATCCAACAATTAACCGGTAACAGGAGTTGAAAAAGATGGGTAGCAGTAATCACTTGAAACGTTTGGCAATGCCAAGAAGTTGGCCTTTACCTCGTAAGACATCTATCTGGGTAACTAGAGCATCAGCAGGTGCACACGCACTTGAGTTGTGTATGCCAGTTAGAGTTGTTATCAGAGATGTATTGGGATATGCAAAATCAGCAAGAGAAGTCCGCCATATTCTACATAATAACCTAGTATCAATCGATGGTAGAGTTTGCAAAGACAGCCGTAGAGGCGTTGGTTTCATGGATGTCTTAACTCTTGGAGAAGAAAATTATCGATGTATAATTGACCAAAAGGGTAGACTAAGATATAGGCCAATTTCCAAGAAAGAAGCTCAGACAAAGGTTTGCCGAATTAATGGTAAAAACACTATCAAAGGTGGAAAAACCCAATTAAATCTCCATGATGGAAGAAATATTTTGGTTGATGATGCTACTGAATATAGTACTGGAGACTCATTGGTTCTGTCTCTACCTTCTCAGGAAATCAAGGAACACATTAGGTTCGCTGAAGGAACTAAGTGTTACTTGACTGGTGGTGCACACGTAGGAGAATTTGCTGAAGTATCAGAATATATCGTTAAGCGTTCAAGCATGCCAAATGAAGTTCAATTCGGTGATTTTGGCACTATTATGTCAAATGTTTTTGCCATTGGAGGCGAAAAACTACCGTCAACAGAGGTGGTTGAATGAGCGAAGTTAACCCTATGATGGAACCAAGAATTTCCAAGGTATGTGTCAACATTGGTGTTGGTGAAGGTGGAGACCGATTGGTCAATGCTGAAAACGTACTTGAAATGGTTACAGGAGTAAAACCTCAAAGAACTCTTGGTAAAATTCAGAATCGTGATTTGAAGGTAAGAGTAGGAGCTCCAATCGGTTGTAAAGCAACGATTAGGAATTCAGACAAAATCAAGCAATTCTTAACAGATGCATTTTCTTGCAGAGAGAATTTAATCCCTTCATGGAACTTTGACAGAGAAGGAAACCTTTCTTTTGGTGTTAGAGATTACACAGATTTCCCAGGACAAAAGTATGATCCAGACATAGGAATCTATGGGATGGACATTACAGTAGTCCTCGAGCGCCCTGGTCATAGGGTTAGTCGTAGAAGAAGGGCCAAGAGTAAGATTCCTGTAAGCCACAAGGTTACAGCAGACGAATCTAGGTCTTGGTTTACAAATAATTTCAATATAGAAATTTTGGAGGAGTGAAGATGGCAAGAGATCACGGAGAGAGAATTGGACGAACAATTGGCTGCAGAAGATGCGGACGTCGTCGAGGATTGATTAGAAGACATGGTCTAAGGCTATGCCGCCAATGTTTCAGAGAAGTAGGACCGGAAATAGGTTTCAAGAAGATGAGTTGAGGAGGAATAAGAATGCAATTTGACCCGTTAAATGATGCACTAATAAAGATGTACAACGCAGAGCAAGCAGGTAAGTTCAATGTTGAACTTTCTCCAGCTTCAAAACTGCTAGGTAATGTTCTTGAAATCATGCAAAAATCAGGCTATGTAGGAAATATCGAAAGAACAGAGGATGGCCGTGGAGGCAGTTACACTGTAGAATTGCGTGGAGCAATCAACAGATGTGGCACAGTGAAACCACGTCACAGTGTTAGAAGACTAGAGTATGAGCAGTGGGAAACAAGATACCTTCCTGCTCAAGATTTCGGTCTACTTATTCTAACTACCAACTCTGGTGTAATGCATCACTATGATGCAAAGGATGCAAGAATAGGTGGCAAATTGCTGGCCTATGTATATTGAGGTGATTAAAAATGGTAAAAATCGACAGAATCGAACATATCGTAACCATCCCTGAAGGTGTAACAGCCGATTGCAGTGAAGATGGCGTCGTAACTATAACAGGTCCGAAAGGATCCTTGAGCAGAGAATTTACTAGTACTTCTGTAGCATTGTTACAAGAAGGTGGTGCTCTAATTGTTAGATCAGACTTGCCAAGAAGAAAGATGAAGGCACTTGCAGGCACTTGGAACGCTCACCTAAACAATATGGTGAAAGGAGTGACTGAGGGATTCAAGTACAACTTGAAAGCATTTTATTCTCACTTCCCAATGACTTTGGAAGTTAAGGGCAATGAGTTTGTTGTCAACAACTACTTCGGAGAAAGAGTTCCAAGAAGAGCCGATATCCTAAGTGGAGTAGAAGTCAAAGTTAACAACAAAGTTGAGGTTACAGTAACTGGTATTGACAAGGAAAATGTAGGACAGACAGCTGCTAACATCGAGCGATGTGTTGTTGTAAAGAATAGAGATAGAAGAGTATTCCAGGATGGAATATATCTTCTTAGTAAGGAGTGATATAGATGGCAGAAGATTATGAAGGTATGACAGTTGCTGAATTGAAAGTACTACTTAGAGAACAAGGTCTTCCAGTTTCTGGCAAAAAGTCAGAACTAATCGAAAGACTCTCTAATGCTCAAGATGTAGAATCTCCTGAGCCAGAAGAAGTAGAAGCTTCAGAGGCAGAGGAAACTGTAGAAGAAGCTGCAGATGAAGATGATTTTGTTGATGATTCTGATGATGACTGGGATGATGACTGGGACGATGAAGAAGACGAAGGTCACGTTGCTAAGCAAAAACCAGTTCTCTCAGAAGATATGAAACTCGCTCTTGCTCTAAGATCTGAGCAAAAGAAAAAGACTCCAGCGTTCAAGAGAACGGAATGGTTCCGTTACAAGAGATTGTCAAGATCAGGTTGGAGAGCGCCTCATGGAATGGATAGCAAGCAAAGAAGGAATTACAAATATCGAAGTTCCCTTGTTAGAGTAGGCCATGGTAAAGTTGCAGCAGCTAGAGGACTTCACCCATCAGGGTTTAGAGAAGTCATGGTTCACAACACTTTAGATTTGGAAGAAATTGACCCTGAGACTCAAGCAGCAAGAGTTGGTAAGACTGTTGGCGGAAGAAAGCGTGAACAGATATACTCTAGAGCAGATGAATTGGGAATTAGAGTTCTCAACAGAAGGAGGGATGTTTGATGCAAATAACTAATCAAAAGAGATTGGCTGCAAGACTATTAAAGTGCGGAGTTAACAGAGTTTGGGTAAATCCAGACTATGTTGATCAAGTTGCTTCAGCAGTTCAGACTGATGACATTAGAGAATTCATCGATGAAGGATGGATTAGAGCTAAACCGATTAAAGGAACTTCCAGAGTTCGTGCTAGAATGCGTCAAGAGCAAAAGCGTAAAGGTCGTAGAAAAGGACAAGGTAAGCGTGCAGGTTCAGCTAATGCAAGAAACCCAAAGAAATCACGCTGGATGAGAACAATCAGAGCTCAGCGAAGAGTGCTCAAGGAATATCGTGAGGATGGAACTATTGAAGCATCTCAGTATCGTAGATATTACCTTAAGGCAAAGGGTGGTTCATACCGTTCAATTGCCCACATGCGCTCACAAATGACGCTTGAAGGTGTCACGATTAAAGGAGGCGATGAGTGATGAGAGGTACACGTAGAAGGTCTATTTTTAGGAGAAGACAATCTGGTCAAACAGATTATCACAGAAGACTAAAATTGCTTAGAGGTAAAAAACCTAGAGCAGTTGTAAGAGTTTCCAATACAAGGGTAACATGTCAAATGGTTAACTGGTCGGCTGGAGGAGACATGGTTGTTGCTTCCGTTACTGGTTCAGACTTAACCAAGAAATATGGTTGGCCAGAAGATTTCTCACAGAAGTCAGTGCCAGCATGTTATCTTGCAGGTTATGCATTAGGTAAAGAATCAATTTCCAAGGGTTGTTCAGATGCTGTCCTAGACATTGGTTTGGCAGGCAGTACACCTGGAGGAAGAGTATTCTCAGCATTGAAAGGTATGATAGACGCCGGAATGGAAATTCCTCACAGCGACGAAATTATTCCCGAAGATGATAGGATTAATGGCGAGCACATATCGGATAAGATTGGCTCTGCTGTTGAAGCAACCAAGAGCAAAATAGAGGGGGCATACTAATGAGTGAAGAACAACAAACAATGGCACCAGGTTTGATGCTAGCATTTAATCCTGAAGAGTCAGAAGAATCTACAGACGTTAGAAGAAGAGGTAAAGGTCAAGATGATCCAATTAGGAATCTACTTTCTTGGACTCCAAAGACAAGATTAGGTAATGCTGTCGCAGCTGGCCAAATCGTTACATTCGAACAAGCATTAGCAAGCAAACTTCCGATTAGAGAAGTTGAAGTTGTAGACGCACTTATTCCAAATCTTGAGGATGAAATCATTAAGGTTAACATGGTTCAAAGAATGACTGACAGTGGCCGACGTGTAAGATTCAACGTTATGGCTTGTGTTGGTAACAAAGATGGCTATGTCGGACTTGGGATGGCTAAGGCAAAAGAAGTGTCACAGGCTATTAGAAAAGCGATTACTGCTGCTAAACTAAACCTTATCAGCGTCCAAAGAGGCAATGGTTCTTGGGAATCTTCGAAAGGTCCTGGAACTTCAGTACCGTTCAAGATTAACGGCCGTTCTGCTTCAACAAGAGTTACATTGATGCCTGCAGCTAAAGGTAAGGGTCTAGTAATCGGTGAAACTGGTAAGAAAGTACTTGACCTAGCTGGAATTACTGACGTTCTATCCCGTACCAAGGGACAAACAAGAACCACAATTAATTATGCAGCAGCTACTTTTAATGCATTAAAGAATCTAAACACAACAAGAATTTCCAATGAACAAAGAGAGAAATTGTACATCAATAAAGGGAGGATGTTAGAATGAGTTGGATAGTTGTTAGAGTTAGAAGCAATGTCAATGTAGAGCGCTCCATTCGTGAAACAATGGATTACCTTAACCTAACGAAGGTTAACCATGCAGTTATTATCCCAGAGAATGACCAATATCGTGGAATGCTACAAAAGGCAAAGGACTACATTACATGGGGAGAAGCTACTGAAGAAACTGTCGAGAAGATGCTTTCTGAGCGTGGTCGAATGTCAGGCGACTCTCCACTTACAGATCAAATTGTTAAAGATTCAACAGAATTCAAGAGTATTTCTGATTTTGCTAAATCTGTCACATCTGGTGATTCAAAGGTAAAGGATGTACCTGGACTAAAGAGAGTTTTCAGACTACACCCACCTAGAGGTCCAAAAGGCTGGGGCGGAATTAAGCGTTCATTCGTCGTTGGAGGCGCATTAGGTGCAAGAGGCGATGCAATCAACAATCTTGTTGATAGGATGATTTGAGGTGATAATATGGGAATAAAAGCAAACAAACATCGTGGAAGAAACCGCTATCATGGTCGCGGTAAGAAAGCAGGTCGTGGTGCAGGTAAGCGAGGAGGACGAGGTCTTGCTGGTATCAACAAGCACAGAGTTATGACTAGAATCAAGTATATGCCAAAACACTGGGGAATGCACGGATTTAATCGCCATCCATCGCTTAGAAATGTTAACGTTACAGTAAATGTGGGACAGTTAGAAAATATGGCTGGAGACAAAGATTCAGTTAACCTAACAGAAATGGGCATCGATAAGTTACTTGGAAGTGGTAGAATTTCTAAGGCACTAACAGTCACAGTTTCCGAGGCTAGCGCAAAAGCTGTCGAGAAGATTGAAGCCGCAGGAGGATCGCTTGAAACTGATAGCGACGAGGACTGGGGCGAATGGGAAGAAGAGTAATAATTAGGTGTGATAATAATGAGACATAAGCCAATTCCATGGGCAATCGCATTGACCGGAGTTCTGTATTTTGGTCTACTAATTTACTGGCAATCAGATGAATTATCCAGTGAAATTGATGCAGTAAGAAATGCTGCTCAGTTTGGATTGGTTCTATCTGTAATCTATGTTGCTTACCTAATGTGGTGTTTCAATAGAGATTTGCCGGAGGGTTTGAAGGATGCCCCAGTTATAGGCCGCTATGGTAAACTTCTAGGATGGCTTGCTATTGCTGGAATCGCTGTTTGGTATGTTAGGCCAGGAAAGTGGGGCGGCTATGAAGATGGTGTTGGGTTCTTCTTAGTAGGTATACTACTGCTTGGTTTTGGTGCAGCAGCTGCATTAACATGTTTCATGTGGAGCGGTGATAAGAGCAGCAGATTGTATGCTTTACATCGATTCGTAGATGTGTATCCAACAATTACCAAACCAGAGCGCCACGTTCGATTTAATGAAAAAATGTGGACAACTACTTTTGTTCTAATCATCTATTTCGCTATGACCAACGTAATGCTATACGGTCTATCTGGTCAAGCACTTGACTT
>DUKP01000217.1:2334-4308 GCA_013329295.1 Candidatus Poseidoniaceae archaeon | reverse complement strand
CCAGCAATAGTGCCGCCAACGTGCGTTCCGTGGCCTGATGTAGTGTCAGAATTTCGTGTTTCAGTCCACACTCCATCCCACTTTGCTGAGTAAATTACTTTGTCACCAGTCCATGGTTCAAGGTAGTCGAAATCAGGATGACCAGCATCGACACCAGTATCCAAATCAACGATTGCGGTACCGTCACCATCCCATTCAGTAAATGCCAAATCAACATCGTATTGGACTACTCCTTCAGGTGAAACAATGACTCTGTCCCAGGCATCAGTAGCTTTCACAACGTGGGTTGTTTCATGCATCATAGCGCTTGGGTCGGTAGGGTCACCGCCCCATTCAGGTGGTAAGTAAAAGAAATCAAGTTCCTTGTCAAGTTCGAGGTATTCGATTCTATCCCAATTTGAGATTCGACGAACATCTTCTGCCTTGGCTTCGATTAGACCGCCATCTACTAATGGTGCATCACCAAGTATGGTGGCACCAAATTCCTCGAGTTGGTTTAGGTCGGAATCGGTTACTGGAGAGTTTAGTTGGAAGATTACAGGAAGCACTGTATCAAATGACGAGTCATACAATTCCTGTTGCAAGTCATGATTCATTTTCTCATAGTTACCCATTGGATTAACTTGGTCTGCAAGTGGTGCTGCAGTTGCACCAACCATCAACAATTGCAACAATAGTGAAACAAAAATCACAACATTCCTATTGTCACCCATGAAGAGCCCTACTGGCCTTCATTCAAATGTCTTATTCATCATTGTTTGAGGGTGCAGGTCTTGGAGAACCATCTTCTTTAACGGTGTTTAGTACGACATGGGTAAAGGATCTTGTTACTCCGTCAAGGGTAAATACTGTCTTGGTCAAATCATCCAAATCTGCACGATTTTTTACCCTTGCAAGAACGATTGAATCCCAGTCACCAGTTACATCGTAAACGGAGAATACTCTTGGGTCAGCCGCAATTTTTTGTTGCACATCGATCATCATTCCTTTGGCAATTCTAAGCCCGGCCATGATAGTCATATTCCATCCAACACTTTCAGGGTCAATCACTACACTGTAGCCTTTGATAATGCCCAACTCTTCCATCCTCCGGATTCTATTGGTAATAGTTCCCTGTGCTACTCCGACATCTCTTGACAATTGACGCTGGCTTGCCCGTGCATCACTCAGTAGTGAAGCGAGAATCGCCCTGTCGACATCATCCAAATCCATATCAGGCACCATCATAGGCTATACTTACACTTCTTCAAACTTCGCTAATTTATGCTAATCGATGTTTGTTGTAATCGCTAAGAATTGTGTCCAAACTCCTAACTCATCAACTTCTAATTTAATGTGCAATCGGCAATCAGTTGTTTCAGATTGTTTGAATTTTAATTCAATATTAACCGATTTGTTTGCTTCAATAAATCGACTTTTGAATCTCGAAGACAGTTTCCATGGCGCGTCTACTTCGAGTGATTTTATCTCCATTCGCCGACTTTTTGTAGTAAATTCAACAACTAAACAATTGGCTTTTTCTCGATGCCAATATCCACTAATAATCGGCATACCATGTTCTTCTTTGTACATATTGCCAAGTATTGTAGTGATTACTATGATGCCAAAAACAATTGCAAAAATAGGCACCAAAAATTGGTCAAGCTCGACATTTTCTTCTTGAGTCGATAATTCTACTTGATTTAGGTAAAGCAATTGATTGGTATCACTGCCTTCTAATTCGCCAAATAATGCAAATGTTACCGACCAGCCATATGGAGACTCAGCAAAATCAACACCTGCAGCGGAAAGGTGTGTTTCGCTTAAAATCCATGTAGTCTCAGTGGAATTATTCTCTTGATTACTAAACCCAAATTCTGGCTTCATTTCGTAAACTAAATTATTCAAACGCCGATTATGGTCATCAATAGAATATTCTTTGCTTAGATAGATGTACATTATTGTCGAGTCCGATAAATTGACCAATGGCGTCAT
>DUKP01000217.1:0-1927 GCA_013329295.1 Candidatus Poseidoniaceae archaeon | reverse complement strand
TCTCGATTTGTTGTCTATTTTCATTCGCTTGTCCGACAGTTAACTCCTCATTAATGACACTGAGTGGATTATTTTGTGAGAGGTTTAGCAATAATTCTCCAGCCCTTGCTTTAGCATCATCATCTGGCCAGTTTGAGTTTGTCTCATCACTCCACGGCCACCAATTCAACACCAAATCATCTTGTGAATTGATTGCACAATCTTCAGCAGATATCGAAGTAAAGCACTCAATTAGCCTAGTATCAGTGGATTCTACACTATCGATAGCGGTTGATACAACTGCTTCATTCTGTTCCGCAGTAGCAATTGCAATAGCAGGTGATAGCAGTAATACAACGATGAAAGCAGCGATTTTTTGCATTTCATTCCTCCTCTAATTCATGCTCAAATGGCAACTGTAGTTTCGCTCTAATTATGTCTTTTTCAGTAGTACCAATCATTAAACTAATCCAATTACCACTCCATGCGGAAATCAATGCTTTATGTCCTTGAATCATACTGCTAAGAATCAATGGGCCGGAAAAATCCTTGATTTCCTCAGGTAGTAATTCTTGTTTCAAAATCGCTTCATCATTGAGCAATGCGATTACAGTATCATGATCGATTTCAACTAAAACATCACCGAGAATATTCTCAATTGCCGGTATGGCTTCCTGTCTGGTACGCCAAGAGCCCTTGTTGTTGACGAAACATGGCATTCCAGCATGAATAATCTTCAATGGGTGAAAGGTATCATGTTGCCATAAGTTGCCATCTTTGTTTGGGCACTTAGGATGGTATAATCGCTGGTAAACCGAATATGGCGTGAGATTCAATCTTCGACCACGTTTCCACCAAAACAGCCCCTCAGTATCTAGTTGGTATTGATTTACAACTTCAGTAATCTCAACTTCATCAGCCGGCATCACAGCGTGCCTACCACCAGCCTTAACCTCAAGAACACGAGGTTCCCAGCCAGAATCTCTGTTCAATTTTCTTTTCGGAATGTAGATTCTTGCTTTACCTTCCGGAGTCGCGTCTTTTTTGTGTCTTAACAAGGCAACATAAAAGCCTCCAGTATCGTTATCCATGTGATATAATCGCTTTGTTAGCTTTAGTTGTTCAGCAATTTCATCTTCATCTGCTGATGTGACTTCTTCATCAAGTAAGTGACGTAACTTTGGTGGTAGATGAGCTAATTTTAGCCCAGGTAATTTGGGTAATTCATTAGCTATCTCGACAACTTCTCCATCATCATCAATAATTTCCCATGAACTTAAACCGTCATGCATGATTAGTGAAGGTAGGATTTCACTATCGATTTCTACCAATTCCATCCATGGGCATTTACGCAATAATTCAGCAACTACTGCTTCATTTTCGATTGGATCAATACTGCATGTTGAATAGACCATTTTCCCGCCGGGTATTACTCCACGTGCGCCGCGTTCAGCAATACTCAATTGGAGATTAAACAAACTTCGTCCATCCAATGGCCGCCATTTCTGCCAAACTTTGACATTTTTTCTAGTGGTTGCTGAACCGGAACAGGGTACATCAGCAACGATAGCATCAAACCCAGGTTCTGGCATACGTCCAATATATCGCCCATCTTGTTGGTTGATTAGTACGTTGTGTAATGCTAATCTTGCACGATTTGAGATTAGCATATTTGCTCTAGAGGACACTGGTTCGTTAGCGATTACAAATCCGTGAGGAGGTAATTTCTCAGCGATTTGTGTGGTTTTCGAACCAGGTGCTGCACACATATCCAATATGACAGTCTCATCATCAATAGCTAAAATTTCAACAGGTAGCATACTTGCTGCCTCCTGCCGAGTAATCCTACCGCTGTCGTGTAGAATAGTCATCATCCGTTTAGCATAATCGGTTGGCGGTTTACCTCTCAAGAACGGCATCTGCCAAGCGCTTTCATTAGGCATCCATG
>DUKP01000031.1:3800-7326 GCA_013329295.1 Candidatus Poseidoniaceae archaeon | reverse complement strand
TAGTGCGTGAATTACCATTAGTGTCCTCTTTCCTTGGGCTAAATCAGACCCTGCTGGCTTACCAAGAGTGTCTGAATCAGATAGTACATCAATTAAATCATCCATCAATTGGAAACAAAGCCCAACCGCAAGACCCCAATCTGCCATACATTGTATGGTCTCATCATCTGCTCCAGACATACGAGAACCTACTTCTGCACATGTGAGAAACATGACTGCTGTTTTGCCTTCAATCATTTCGAAATAATCATCCTCAGATACTGCAATTCTATCTTCAAATTCAATATCTAATTGCTGTCCTTCACTTACTCGCCTAACCATCCAAGCTAAGCGATTTACCATTGCACCTACATCTTTGTGTTCAAGACCCTTAGCTCCAACTAATCTCTCAAAGGCAATCGCTAACATAGCATCTCCTGCATTGATTGCTGTGGGCAAACCATATTCTATGTGAACTGCATTAAGACCTCTTCTAGTATCATCATCATCCATAATGTCATCATGAACTAAAGTAAAATTATGGACGATTTCAATTGCTGCTCCAACATCCAATAAACCTGAGTGAGAATCTCCGACTGCTTTTCCAACCAACCATGGCAATGTTGCCCTAAGTCTTTTGCCTCCTCCTTCAATCAAATGCATCATAGCACTCGATAAGCGAGAATGTTTTGAAGCACAAAGACTGTCAGAAATCCTCTTTTCAACAAGTGGCTTTACTTCCATTATCGACGTGCTTAATCCAGCGCCAGTTGCATAAGTTAGCATATGCGAAACATCACCCATATCATGAATCATACCGTCTCTTAATCCAAGCAACTTTTGCTCATCACCAATACTATTCCACCATTCATCTGACATCACTTGAGCCGCTATACATCTAAACCAGGGGGCAATTTCGCCATCAATATCTATTTCACCAGTTAATATTGATTCCAACTCTTGCTGACTAACCCACTTAACATCTGAAACTTCATTTTTGTTGATTGAAAGGTTGACATCTGCTTGAATTACCAAAATGTGGTCTATCTCTCGCTCAATCCAATCCTCATTCATCCTTGCTGAATACATCATTTTAGTAACAAAGTGAAAATCTTCTAACTTTAATTCACTAGGATCTATACCAAGTTCTTGGTGAAGTTTTCTTATCGCTGCACGTTTTACTCCCAATGAATCTTTTAATTCTGATTCTTCTGTAGAATTTAATGGATGTGAGCAGCATGAGTTAGCCCAAACACCTGGAAATGTAACTTTATCATCGGCTCTTTTTTGCAACAATAGTCTGTTTTCACTATCAAATAATAACACACTAAAAGCTCTATGAAGTAAACCTGCTTCAAAATGAGCAGAAACCTTTGAGGCTTGGCCGATTTCATTATCGTCTTCATCGACAAGTATTACCGCTTCTGACATGAGTGAAATTTGCTCTTCATCTGCTGATTTATTAATCAACATCTGCATCATATCATCATCTATTGTAACCGACGGAACATCATCTATTTGGTATCCAGCCAAGTCATCACCATACCTTGCACTTGAACTCAATAAATGAATAGTTCCCCTATTAAGGAACTTCAATTACTGAATATTTGAGTGCCGATTGTTGGTACACCAGTACATGCATCAAGCAAACGCTGAGAATTTTCACCATTGATTATGAATACATCGATGCCCATTGCTGCAACTTCTGCACCCCTAGTAGCCTTCAAACCAATCCCACCAGTTATATCAATATCTGAGTGATGGACACCAGAAAACTCTACATTTGGTGACCACTTATCAATTAAATCATCATCAGTAGCTACTTTAGGTGGCCTTCTAAGAATTCCATCTACTCCTTTAACAGCAAAAATCAACCTAGACACATTTGGAACATCTTGGCATATTCTTACTACTAAATCATCACCAGATAATATTCCAAATCCACCAACATCACAATCTACTACATCACCAAAAGTGATTACAACTTCTTTGCTTGAATCAAATCGATCAACTATGTTTCCACTGAAATTACTTCCTGTATTCCTAACCCACTTGTGTGGGGGGTGAGAAATTGTCGAAATTCCCTTTTCAGCAAATGATTTTTTAATGATTGAATTTAAAGTAAGCATTTCTTTACGTACTATACTAACAGCCTGTATTTGTGATTCACAATCCTCTTGTGGAGAGAAATCATGATTTGCAATTAAGCCTTCATTTAGTCGCCAATGTTTAGCTCTTAGATGGCCGAATGAACCTGCACCATGAACAACAATTATTCTCAACCCTTGTTGTAAACAATTTTCCACAACACCTACTAAATTATCAATTATATTGATCTCAGGCGTACACATTTGAGACTTGTTCGTGATTAGTCCACCTCCGAACTTAATCACTACGACCTCAGCCATATACTATCCAATAGTTACACACTCAATAGCATTATGACTCACAAGGATTGATGAACGAGATGATACACAGTGGTATTATGGCAGAGGGGCCTTTGGTTGAAGAATTCATGCGCCATCTACAGGCTGGTTTAGATGAAGCCATGGAAATTGATGATGAAATTGAGCGAAATGATAGGATTCTTCAATTAGAAATTGCAATTCAAGAAGCCATTATTTTCAAAAATCGCTATCAAGAATTAGTCAGCCATGGAATTGATCCCTTAGTATTGGTCAAGCAAAAAGATGGTGAAGAAATGCCGCCTCCTGTGACAAAGTCGCAAGCACTTACTCTTGGAGTATCTACTTGCACAAAATGTGGTGCAACATTAGATGCAGAACTTGATTTCTGTCCAACATGTGGTGAAATCCAAAAGTAGATTCACTCTTCTTCTTCAGCTTCCCACTTAGCAATTATCTCAACAATTACTGGATCATCTTCTTCAACTTGATAAAGATAATCTGATGGCATATCAGTAGTCAAAAATACTGATTTGCCTGCTCGGAAAATCGTATTTCCATCTGCAATTGCCCTCGTAGTATCTACTTCTATAATCGCTGGCCTATCTATCCTAACATGACCTGCTTCCATTGCCTTGTTGATGGTTTTGGATAAATGAACGTGTTGCCTGTCACCCGCAGTAATTCCAAATTCAAGAATTGTAGCTACTTGATTAGGCTCACACGGCCAGTATAATTCTTCAGGGATATCATCTGTTGGTAGATCAAGTTCTAATTCGATAGAGTGGCCGTAAGTAGCTCTTATCATTTCACCTTCAACTTGATATCTACCTTTCTCATCAGAGTTAGCAATTGCTTCAAAATGCCATCCTCTCAACCAGTGATAATGTCTTCTTTGGTTTGAAATAGAATCTGATAATTCTCTTGTATTTACCCATCCGTTGATGTCCATATCAACACCAAATTTTTCTGGTGCATGTCTTAAAACAAGTGCTAGAATTCTACCTAATGACTGTGCTTCACGGTCACTCATTATGAACTTGCCTTCTTGATTACATATAGGGCAGTTACTACCTATGAAAAATTTAGTTTCACACCCGTTGTCTCTACATTGCCTTAGCATGATTCTACGCGGAGAGACT
>DUKP01000031.1:0-3384 GCA_013329295.1 Candidatus Poseidoniaceae archaeon | reverse complement strand
GTTAGTTTAACCGCTTCAATCAAATGCTTCTTACTCTTGGGACTGTTATGGTTGAAGTAGGCATCATCGGTGCTGGCCAAACAAAATATGGCAATCATCAACTTGGAATGAAGGGAATGTGGGCTGAAGCCGCAAGAAATGCCTTCGACAGTGTCGACAAAGATTTTCACCCTAGTCAAATCGATGAGGCTTTTATTGGCAGCGTCGCATTTGGTGGTGGCCAATTAGGAAATACAGCGGCATTATTAACAGAGCACTCGGGGATGCAAGGGAAACCTGTTCGACGAGTAGAAAATGCCTGTGCATCTTCAGGTTTTGCTTTACGAGATGCATGGATGGCAATAAAGAGTGGTCAAGCAGATATCGTAGTAGCAGGCGGTATTGAGAAAATGAATGATTTAACACCAGAGAGAAAGCGATTTTGGCTTGGAGTATCTGGAGATACTGAATGGGAAAGATTGGCTGGACTTACTTTTCCAGGCACTTATGCCTTGATGGCACGTAGATATTTTCATGAATTTGATTCAACTCATGACGACTTAGTGAACATTAGTGTGAAAAATCATTTTCATGGACTTGAAAATCAATTTGCTCATATACGTAAAGATGTTAGTTTTGATAAGGCCAAAAATGGATTTATGGTTGCAGACCCATTGACATTGTATGATTGTTGTCCAACATCTGATGGTGCTTCATGTGTTATTCTTGCTGCAGATCACGTGGTAAAACAATTCACTGATGATCCAATTTGGATTAATTCATCTGCTGCGGCCTCTGATTATTTAGCACTCCATGATAGACCTTCAATCACTCAATTGGTTGCAACTCAAATGGCTGCAAAACGAGCATACTCTATGGCTGGAATAAAAGCAAACGACATCGATTTGGCTGAAGTTCATGATTGCTTTACCATTGCTGAATTATTAGCTACTGAAGATCTAGGATTTGCTAACCGTGGAGAAGGTGGATTGTTTGCTAGAGAAGATAGAGGAAGAAGAAATGAAGGCAATACATGCATCAATCCAAGTGGTGGGCTAAAATCCAAAGGCCATCCTTTAGGTGCAACCGGAACCGGTCAAACCGTAGAAATTTTCAAGCAACTACGTGGTGAAGTTGAGTCAGTTAGGCAAGTTAGGGATGCTGAAACTGCTCTAAGCCATAATGTCGGAGGTTCTGGTGCAACATGTGCAGTTCATATTTATGGGAGGGATAAGAGATGAGTGATGTTGTAAATTGGCAGGGTTATTTGATTAAAAGCCAAGCTAACAATCACTTAATTTGCTCTCCTTGGATTTTGGATGATTCGTGTGTTTTTGGCCACGATAGCGATTATACAACTTTAGCAACATCCTTGCTTAGATACCTTTCTATAGATTTTAAAGTTACAACACTAAGCAATGTTGATGAAAAAATTTCTCAAGAAATTTTGCTTGCATCAACTGATTTTGTTACAGGAGATGAAGGTTTTACAATCACTTGTAATGAAGATGCATCACTTTACATACACTTGAATAACTACAATTCAATTGAATTACCAACTGAACATATGAGTATTATCGATTCAGATGTTTACCATAAAATAACCAATGCATGGCAAGAAGAAACCAATGTCAAGAATATCTCTCAAGGTGCTTATGTATCCTCACAACAATATAATCAAAATCTTAATTCAAGATTATCTCTTGTAGCTCAAGATAATGGACAATTAATCTGGCCACAACGACTAATGGATGCTCAAGGAAATGATATTCAAGACTCCAAAGTACGCATGAAGCCTTTTGGAAAAGTAATCACTTGGACACAATTAAGCGCTGCAGGAGCCCCATCAGAATTTGCTATTAGAGCCCCCATTTTAGGAGGGATATGTACTGTAATGATAGAGACTTTAGATGGTCCAAATGGTGTATTTTTACTTGTTGATGACCAAAATTTAACTCCAGAAATTGGTGATTCAGTGGAACTGGTTGTTAGAAGGCTTTACGCACAGGAAGGTGTAATCAGATATGGGGCAAAAGCCATTATTTCGGACCTTTGAAATTGCAAAGCATTGATAGAAAAAAGATGATTAGGGTTAATTATGGCGGGATTTGGTGGAATTAGAAAAGGTCGGCGCGAAGCCGCTGATAACTTATCTTTTACCGAAGGAGGAGATTGTCCAAGATGTGGAGGAGATGCTGAAAAGTCTTCGATGGCTGGATATCTTAGATGTGTAGTATGCTCACACGAATGGCCAGATCCTGATTATGTAGAGGAAAGCAAAGTAGAAGAAATACCAAGTTACCATAGAGATGCTGAACTTATTGAACAATTCAAAAAAGACGTTTCTTCAGGTAGTTTAGCAAATGTACTAGGCGTGAACAAGAATCTATCTGAACAACAGGAAGCATCGCTTGCTCGTTTAGAAGACAAGTGGATGAGTGGAATGCAGGGCCGATTTAATACTGCCACTGAAGAGCGAAAACCATTGATGATTATGTTTGATGAAGAAGATAACATTGTATCTACTGAAGTAGCTGCACTAACTGTTGTTTCAAATGGTTTTGATGGTGGTGAAGAAATACGGTTAGAATATCCAGGAAAAGGAACCGAGTTTTACGCATTCAATATCAATGATGGCATGGGATGGAGAAGAGGAGCTAATGCAGAAGAGACTGCTAGGTCAATAGCAAATGTAATCAATAACAAATCTAATCTTGTTTTTGCCAATGTAGATGGTGCTAGAATTTCTTTTGAATTAAGGAGCGAAGATTTGAGGCCAGAGTCATTGGTGCTTTTTGTCGACGACCCTGGTGGAACTGATATTATTGCTGAAAAGAATGGCATTATATTAGATGCTAGGAATGCTTCCGATTTCGATGATTATCGAAGGGTCGTGGAAATGGTTCTTGAAGACGGCATAATTTCACCAAGCGAAGATCAATTATTATGGTCGCTTCGTCAAGAATTAGGAATAGATGATGCATACCACATTCAAATGGTTTTGAGTATGTATGGAGATCAAACTCTCAAGGAATGTACTAGTTGTTCTGCAATGGCTGAATTATATGTCGAATATGGAACTTGGTATTGTCATTCATGTGAAGAGTGGTGCTAATTAAAAATACATTATTCAGCACATCTTTCTATAGAATTTATTCTGATTTAATTTTCTACTTCTCTTTTGAACATCATAGGGATTCTTCATAAGGTATGTCGCAATGGCTTAGTTAGGCGAGTCATATGGCTGGAGATGTATTGTATATTGGAATTGATTTGGGAACTTTTCGCTCTGTAATGGTTTCCTCAGATAGTCATGAAGAAGAAGAGTTAACTGTTATTGGAACACCAAAAGACCCTATTGCAAAAAATTTCTTGAAAAGAGATGTTCTATTTGGTGAAGAAGCA
>DUKP01000115.1 GCA_013329295.1 Candidatus Poseidoniaceae archaeon | reverse complement strand
ACACTAATGGTAATTCACGCACTATCACAAAAAGATTCACCAGCCCTAAATGATCTCAAGGCTGTACTTGGTAAAGGGGATTCTGCAACCCAAGCAGAAATAGATCTTGGTTTAGCCGCACTAAACACTATTGGTTCGGTAGAATATGCTAGAGAAAAAGCGGAAATGTATCACAAAAGAGCCCATGCATGCTTAGATCGCCTACCAGACAGTCCAGCATTACTGGCTCTACGAGAATTAACAGATTACCAATTAAAGAGAATTAGTTGATCACTTCAATAGAATCATTCAATCTAACTGAACCCTCTTCAATTACCTTAGCATACCATCTAGTATTATTTGGTGATCTAATATGAGAAATAGCATTAAAGTATCCATCAAGAAATGATTCCTTGATTGTTTTACAAGGTGGGGCATCTTGGGTAATCATAAGTAGAACATCTGGGAACTTAATTACTGACCCAGGTTTAATATCGCCTATTGCAAGACCATGAATTAGAATATTTTCACCTGTGCTTCCAGCAGTAATTGGATGCCCCTCTTGGTTTAATTGCTCAATAATTTCCTGCTGTAAGATACAAACTGCTTTGTCTATACCACCATGATGTTTCAAATCATTCTGCTTGTCACCAACACAGCCGCTAAACGTAACCTCCAACAATTCTACAGGAGTCTTTGGAACTCCGCCATCAGAAGTATGTAAGCCAGTAACTTTGGCTAGCATGTCGCTCAGTCTGAATAGTAAGATTCTGGGTTTGGCTCTGGCTTCAATCCCTTACGAGTTCTAATCTCTCCAACTACCTTGTCAAATAGTTGTGGAGGAAGTGGGTCAAATCCAAGGTTCTCAGTGTTCCATACTGCTCTACCTTGAGACGCCGCTCTAATGTCATTAGAGAAACCAAAGGTTTCAGCAATTGGGATAATTCCAACTACAGTGGTTACATCTCCGTCAGATGGCATGTCTTCGATAATACCTCTTCGGTTTGTAACTTCTCTAGTAACTTGTCCAAGCCAGTCATTAGGTACGGAAACAAATGCTTTCTGCATTGGTTCTAAAATGATGGTTCTAGCACGTACCATTGCGCCCTTGATACCATTTCTAACCGCGGGTATTGTTTGAGCTGGACCTCTGTGAATCGCGTCTTCGTGCAACTTTGCATCTACTAGTCTTACGAACATTCCTTGAACAGGCTCATCAGCAATTGGTCCTTTTACACATACTTCATTGAATGCTTCAATAATCAATTCACGAGTTTCGTGAAGGTTCTGAATACCCTTAGTGTCATTAACAAGGACATTAGTTCCTTTGATTGCGTATATCTTTCGCATCAAATCTTTGTCCATTCCATATTCGCCGAATTTGTTTCCAACTTCCTTGGCATCTTTATTTCTAACAGGTCCGTCACCCAATTCACCAGACTTTAGTGCTTCAACTACTTCAGTAGGGAGTTGTTCAACTTCAAAGTAAAATCTGTTGTGTCTATTAGGTGACTTTCCTTCGAAAGGTCTGCCATGATTATTTCCTTCAATACCTTCTCGATAAACAACAATAGGCGGACTAACCTTGACCTTGATATTTTGTTCTTCTTCGATACGATAAACAGTGATTTCCAAATGTAGTTCACCCATTCCAGCAAGAAGAGCCTCACCAGTCTCTTGATTGGTGGTAACTTGAAGAGAAGCATCTGATTTTGCTAATGCTCTTAGAGCATCGATAAATTTAGGCAAATCCTTCATACTCTTTGGTTCAACTGCAACAGTAACCACAGGCTCAGAATAATGTCGAATTGCTTCGAATGGAGTGAAATCCTTGTCTCTTGATAGCGTTACACCAGCAGCAGCAGATCTAATTCCAGTCAATGCTGCTATATTTCCTGCAACAACTTTTGGAACAGTGATTCTATCTCCACCGACCATCATACTAACTTGTTGAACACGTTCTGGCTTAGCAGCACCAATTGCGTAAACAGATTCACCTTGGCTTATAGCGCCTGAATAAATCCTACCTACTGCGACTTCACCAGCGTGTGGATCCATCCATATCTTGGTAATCATCATAGCAAGTTCTGCTTCAGGGTCACAGCCAATCATCGACTTGCCAACAGCTGAATCTAAGTCTCCAGTCCAAATATTTGGTATACGATATGGTTGAGCTTCAACTGGGCTTGGTAACTTTGAGACAGACATGTCGAGTAAAACTTCGTGAACTGGAGCTTTTTGTGCCAATTCTTTTTGATTCTCATCATTACAATATTGGAAAATATCCTTGAATGAGATACCTGACTTTTGCATGTATGGTACAGTAATTCCCCAGTTGTGGTATGCTGAACCAAATGCAACAGTTCCATCACCAACACTTACTTGCCAACTTTTCTTGAATTCTTCTGGAGCAAATTGCTTGATTAGTTTGTTTACTTTAGTAATTGTTCCCTTAAATCTCTCCATCATATCTTCAGGAGTTACTTGTAACTCATTGATTAGTCTGTCAACTTTGTTAATGAATAGAACCGGCTTTACTTTTTCTTTCAGTGCTTGTCTTACCACAGTTTCAGTTTGAGGCATTGGTCCTTCTACAGCACAAGCAAGAATGAAACATCCGTCAACAGCACGCATTGCTCTGGTAACGTCGCCACCAAAGTCAACGTGACCTGGTGTGTCGATTAGGTTGATTAGATAATCAGTTCCTTCAACTTGGTGCACCATGGATGCAGAAGCAGCATTAATGGTAATTCCACGAGCTGATTCTTGTTCGTCAAAGTCCAAAACACGTGCTGCACCAGCCAAATCACTGGACATCATACCTGCACCAGCAATCAAGTTGTCAGATAAGGTAGTCTTTCCATGGTCTATGTGTGCAGCGATACACAGATTACGAATCTGTGGTAATATGTTCATTACTTCAGTTGCTTTCTTGATATTGTCTTCTTTTCGGCCCATGTTTAACCACTTCTCGATGTGTTGGCCACTAAAGAGGGGTTCTTAAGCAACTCGCATCTATTGGAAATATAGCATTTATCTTACTCACTCCAAATGCCATTAGAAATCAATGCGTAGCCCGCTACATCTCCACAATAAAAATAGCAAATTCCAAACCTTAATTTGCCATCATCACATTCTACTGGAATCAATCTTCTTTCATACAAAGGAGGAATTAAGTTTGTACCTTCAATTTGATCTAAAAAACCGATATCAGATTCCATATTTCGACTATAGTATATTTCACACATAACTTCACCATCGCCATCTAATAATCCTGGGAATGGTCCTAAATCATACAAATCTCCCTTTATTTTCCCATTTGAAACAAATTCTCCAGGCATAATTTGCTCTCTTTCCATGCCTTTTTTCAAAGTGCCATAAGCGATAATAAATCCACAATCAGAGTTGTCTAAATTTTGTTTTGCTAATTCAATATCGTTGACTGGCATATTCCTTCTTTGCATGCCATTGTGAATTAAGTTGTGATATTTTTCAGTTGGTAGAAAAAAATCATTTGAATCATATTTTTTGGATATGTAAGTAATTGCATCTAATGATTTACCATCGTCATCTAAAACTTCGACATTAATTCGTTGATAATGACTAGGATGCCCTTCTTTGGAATCTAAAAGTTCTAAGCAATTTTCATCAATTTGAAATAATGCTCCATATGTTCCAACTAAATTATTGGTAACAGGATATAGATTTGCAGCACCCCCCTCTCTGCCACTAGAATAGTGGCTGTATTTTACCGTGAAACCAGGTAAGAAAGCACGCTTGTACTCAACTAAGCCTTCTGGATTAGCATTTTTTCTACTGCACCACAAAGACCAGTCGTCATAATCCAAGTTAGATCCGTATGCGAAATAAAATTGCATAGTTATCGAAAATTGAGCCACTACTTAAATCTAAGCAGGATTATTGGGAAATTAAAATCATCGAGCAGAAGCAGCGATTCTTTCAAGTTCTTCCTTCTTGGAAACTGCATAAGATGTCACATCGCCATCTGCAGCCTTAGTTAACTCATTAATGATACAACTAGTTAGGGTTCTCTTTGACTTGTGAGTTCCTTGTTGTGCACCTTTTGCTAAGTTTCTCAATGCGACATCAAGTCTTCTTGATGGAGAGGAATCAACAGCCTTTGGTTGTGAAACAGCACCAAATTTGATTCTGGTGATTTCTTCCATTGGCGCACCGTTGCAAATAGCATCGACAAAAGTTTGTAGAGGATTCTCTCCAGATTTGTCAGCAATACTGTCGAGAGCACTTTCGAAGGCTTTCATAGCACCTTGCTTCTTACCAGTATATGGACCAGTTCTCATCAATTTGTTGATATATCTTTCAACAACAGATAGTTTTGCTTTTCCAAACCATGCATTTGCGTGTCTGCCTCCCGTGTGTGGTACACCAACAGTTGTTAGGTTGATGTATGGAGAAAGTCCAGGATCTTTGCAGGTTACTTCAGAAGCATCCCACTTTCCGAAAACCAATGTGCCAATACCAGCGATTGGCTTGATTTCTTCTTGAGTTGGTGTTGTCTCTAGTTCTATTTCTACTTCTGTCATTAAAACACCTCATCTCACTGGCTTCTCTTTTCTGCCTCTTACCATCTCATCAAGAGATACGCCATTGACTTGGATTACCTTGTATCTAACACC
>DUKP01000196.1:3358-7360 GCA_013329295.1 Candidatus Poseidoniaceae archaeon | reverse complement strand
TGCTTGCTTCATGGTTGCAGCAAGGCCTTTGTAGTAAACTTGGGCTTGAAGGCGTCGGTTCAAGATATCTTCTGTTCCCAAAGAAAGAATGTCGTCAAGTGAAGCATCAGACTGGATTAATCCCTTGTTATTCAATGAACGTAGAAGGTCTTCCATTTCTTTCTTTCCGTGTCCTTCACTGGTATCAACCATACCGATTAATCGCATTGCTTGTCTTCGATGGCGCCTTAACTGGGATTTTGCCTTCCAGATTTCGCGCATGTTCTTCAAGCCGTGTTGGGCTTTGATAGCATGCTCTTCTTCTATTCGTGCTGCCTTCCAAGGATGAGAAGGTGTGTCAAACTTAGGTCTCGAAAATTTTGGCTCTCCCATCTAAATCCCTCATTTCTTCTTGCTCACACCTAGTGTTAGGCCACCACGGCCATTTGAACGTCCTCTTTGCCCACGTACCTTGTTGCCACTTGCGTGCCTAACGCCACGGTAACATTTGATTGAACGTAGTCTTGTAATATCATCTTTAAGTGTCAATTTAACTTGCTGACCGGTTAAATGAATTTCTTCACCGGTTTCAAGATCTCTTTGTCGATTTAGCATCCATAATGGAACCGATTCATTGTAACCTTCGATAGCTAGTCTGAGTTTTTCTTGGTCTTCAACTGACAAATGGCCAGCAAGAGAAGATGCGTCAAATCCAGTGTTTTTACAGATTTGTATAGCGGTTCTTGCCCCGACTCCTTTGACAGCTGTCAGCGCCGTAGCAAGCGGTTTTAGACCATCAATGTCGGTATCTGTCATACGAAGTATGTAAGAAAAATCTTCACCTAAGTCTTCGGTTTTCGGTTGCGCCATTTCTTTTCACCTTGTTGCTTACACACAGTGTGAAGCAAGTTCCCGACCAACCTCCCATATATCAAGACCGCGATGCTGCAAGTTGTTTTTGATTTGAGAAATTATGCGAAAATAGTAGTTAATTAGTAACGCAAAGTAAGTAATTTTCTTCATTAGAATTACGTAATAAAAAGGCCTTCCTTGAACCATGGCGTCTTGCTAGTTGGCGGTCGAGAGAACCCTGTATTTTGGGTTGTATATCTGGATCTAAACCGGCTCTTATAGTCACTTTATTTATGTCATGCTCCAAACAAATTTCAACAAAATTATCAACTGTTTCAATAGTTAAATCAAAGTTTATCAAATCTATAATTCGGCCTGTTGTAACAACTAAATTGCCTATTTCACTTGAGTTATTTACAATCGGTTGTGAATGATAAATTACTGGCCTTCTACCTTTTGCTTCTGCCCAAGCATAATCAGTGCCAAATGATAATGTTTCAAGCCAATCATCGGCCAAACCTGATTCAACTAATGCCGAGTCGATTACCGAAGCATAAATGCCTCTTTGAGCTGTGACGCGAGGTTCCTTCGTAGCCTCATCAATTACTGTAATTGGCGCACCACCCAACATTATGAATGGGGTCCTTGTTGGATCTGGGGGTATTCTAACAAAGCGACGAATTTTGTTTTGTTCAGCGATTGGACCCAACCAAAGAGCGAGACGATCTACTCTACCTCTGCCGCGAGAAGTCCAAGTCCAAGTTTTATTTGTATTAGGCCAAAACTCCTCAACTAAGTCCTCAACCTCGAGCATTTGACTTGCTGATAATCGAGGAGATAAATCAAGCAATATTGCTGGCCCTGTTTTTCCTGTTGCAAGATATGGTTTCCAACCAGCAAATACCTCATCTAATCTGGGTGCCATCTCAGACAGTGCATGGGCGCGACTATTGCGTGGCCTTGCTGGATCTAAATGAAGGAATGCTACTTGTTGATTTTGTAATCCTTTGGAAGCAATGGTTGACATTATTTCAGCCCCGTTTCGGCCATCGCCTACGACAATAATACTGTCTTGTAATCGATCTAGTGAATTATCGCCTCGTTCAGTGAAAACTGTACGGAAATTTACCGCGCTTGCTCGTGCTCGGTTTTCATTCAACTCAACTCCTACTATTGGGCGTTTCAAAATTTCTGAATAGGCTGAAATTTGGATTCCACTACCACATGCGCAATCTAGAATTATTCCTTCTGGCAATTGATACTCTCGTAACATAATTGCTCTTGACAGCGCAACTTGCCAAGGTGTTGCTAGGGGTTTTCCTTCATCAGCATGAAAAAATTTGAAGTGTTCAATTGAGGTCTTATCTGGATTATTTTCAAACAACCCTGTACTCGGCTCAGATAGGGGATAAATTATCCGAGGCATATAATCCCTCAAAGTTCAGCAACATCGCTTCTGTTCATTATGCTCTCAAACTTTATTCCGGCCGAAGAAAATGCTTCTACTGCTCCTTCTTGGCGATCTACTATGCTGATTACTGCTATAACTTCACAATTAGTGTCATTGTGTATTCTTTCCACCGCCTTAATGGCAGAACCACCAGTAGTGGTGACATCTTCAACGATGACGATTTTTCCACCTGCAGACAATGATGAGCCCTCTATTCCTGGTGGGTTGTTAGTCTTACGTCCGCCTCTACCTTTAGGTTCTTTACGAACCATGAAGCCTCTTCTTGGCGAGTCTTTAGATGACATCGCCACTGCAATCGCTGTCAACGGAACGGCGCCCAATTCTAAGCCTCCGACAAAATCAGCACCTAATTCATCCATTCGGAGATTGAGCATTTCACCGATCAAATGACTAGCTTCTGGGTGCATCATCACCGGTTTAGTATCAAAAAACCAGCGAGATTGTCGGCCGCTAGCCAATGTAAATGCAGTATCGCTACCACCATCAATGAAGGCTAATTCTCTAACCAAATCAACAAGTCTTGACCATTTTGGATGACTTCGTATTGATTGTGAAGTGCTCATCTGTGATTGGTTGGCAAAATGGATAATCAACTTTCCTTGCCAATTTGCTAATTATATTACAAAAAACACCTTGATTTATTTTTCCAACACCGGATTTGGGCAATTTTTGATAAGCGGTCGGCTTTCTTGTCAAATAGTGAGGGTTATGTCGGATACGGTCAATGCGAATTTCGACCTAAATCCAACCGATGGATTAGATATTTCAAGGCTTAAAAACGAAATGAATAGTTATCAGCAATGGATGGATGAAAAAACCGATGATGCGTATCGTATTGCTGAAATAGCAAGAGGAAAAAACCTTGACTACAAGCCATTTGTCGAAATACCAAGAGCGGCAGACCTTGCAGGAAGAACTGAAAAATTACTCGTAGAATATCTTGGAGAATACGAAGTTGCAGATGATATTCGGAAAATGCTCGCTAAACATGACCGTGAAACGACTTCAATGTTGATGGCTCAATCGGTTGCCCGTGGTTTTCGTGATCAAGGACATGATTTGGTTACTGCAATAGATGTTGGTTTACGTGTTGGGCTGGCAATTCTTACTGAAGCTGTTCTAGTCGCCCCTCTAGAAGGAATAAGTGAAGTTCGTTTATTGAATAATCTCGATGGTTCACAGTTCGTATCTGTCCATTTTGCAGGGCCGATTCGAGCCGCAGGAGGTACCGCCCAAGCCCTTGCTGTATTGATTGCAGACATGATTAGAATCGAATTAAATGTTGGAAGATATCAACCAACAGACCCTGAAGTAGAACGTGTCAAAGAAGAGTTCGGTTTGTATCGCGGCAACTTACAATATCGCCCAACTCCTGAAGAAATCGATGAAATTGTTAGGGCATGCCCAGTGATGATCAATGGTGAATCCACGGAAAGAATCGAGTGTGCTGGTTATGGTAACGTGAGAAATATTGACGAAGCCAGAATTAGAGGTGGGGTTTTACTAGTAATTGGTGAAGGAATGTGTTTGAAAGCACCAAAAATTCGAAAGCATACCGAGAGGATGAAGATATCTGGGTGGGAATTTATCACAAAATTTGCTGAAAAGGATAAGAAAGATGATGATGATGAAAAAGTCAAATTCAAATCCCGGCTAATTGAGCCAATTACTAAATTCATGAATGATATTATTGCGGGCAG
>DUKP01000196.1:0-2949 GCA_013329295.1 Candidatus Poseidoniaceae archaeon | reverse complement strand
CTTGCTGCTGCTTCAGTTAATCCTGCTTGCATGTTAGCAATGGATGATTTCATCACAATTGGAACTCAAATGAAAATTGAACGCCCTGGAAAGGCATGTGCCATTACTCCCTCGAGTAATACTGATGGGCCATGGGTTGTGCTTCGCGATGGAAGTTTTACGCGTTGTGACACTATTGAAAGTTTCAATGAAGTAAAGGATGATATTGGAGCAATATGGGATAATGGTGAGATTGTAATTGGCTATGGGGAATTTATGGAGAATAACAAGAATCTTGTTCCTGCAGGATATTCAATGGATTGGTGGGCTAGTGACTTAATTGAAGAATTAAGCTCTCCAGAATTGGTTGCAAACTTCTGCTCGATTATGGATTTAGTAAGAAATGAGTGCCCGACTGGAGTACCAGGATTATCAAAGGAACAATTTCCAGATGCTGCCCTTAGATTTAATGTAAGACGGCAATGGCATAGATTCCTAGTTACTCAACAACCAAATTGGCTACAAGCAAAAGAAATTGCTGAAAAGTTCAAAACTTCTTTACCGCCTTCACATAACCCATGGTTTCTTGATTTGCCTATCGAGTGGGTGCCTGAATTTATTGAATTGCTCAAGCAAGCAACCGTTGAAGATTTGCAAGCAGATTCAAATCAAAATTTGATGCCCAAGCGTGAAGAAAAATGCCTAAGAATCAAGGATGGTGTCATCAATTGGAAATCCGATATTATGCTAGAGATGTCTCCAGCAGAAATTTCTGTTGATGATATTAAAGAGGCGCCTGGTCCAAGTTTTTCTGTTGATAATTTTATCTTTGATCACAAATTATCAGCATTATGGACTTTACAACAACATGGCCTTGCAAAGGGCTCTGCGCTCATCCTAGGCCTTGCACACCATCATGATGGTGATGACTTGGTAATTACTAGCGGCTGGTCGGCTATGATGGAAGCATTTGGTTTTTCGATTGACGGCGATAAACCGATAATGATTGTTGATTCAAAGAAAATATTTGAAGATAGGATTGCTAAACTAAAACTTGCTGAAACTGTATTGGCAAAAGAAGAGTTGCGTTTAGAAGAATTGGAGAAGGAGCGAGCTATTCAGCGTATTTCTGCCGAAACCAATGCTAGACAATTGGGTAAGTCAATTGCTGAGACAGATGAAATCGGTCGTATTGCAGCAGCCAACATCCCTGACGAAGGGCCTAAAGATGCTAACAAATTCTTAGCTGCACAAATAGACCGAGATAATCATCGTGTTGACGGTATTTTACCGATAATAAAGAAAATATCCAAATTAAGGTGGCATCATTCAGCACCAGTAAGAATCGGTTGTCGAATGGGCCGCCCTGAAAAATCAGCGCCTAGAATTATGAATCCTATGGCTCACACCTTGTTTCCAATCGAATTGAATGGCGGCAACCAAAGATTGCTTTCCAATGCAGCAGATAAGAAAGATATCCGTGTTCAGTTAGGCCTTAGAACATGTATTACATGTGGGAAAAAATCGCCTATGTTATCATGCCACCATAGAAAAATCGATGAATATGGGGAGACAATCGTTGGAGAAAAATGCGGCGGTAGAACCGAGTTCAAAAAAGAACTTGAAACAAATAGGCGCAGAAGAGGCGAGATTACCACTGTTCCAATTGCCTCAATGATCGAAGATGCGATGATTAATCTTGGACTTGAAAGATTGCCAAATAGTATCAAATGCATGAAAAAAATTGCCAGTAAAAATCAGACTCCTGAAGCATTAGAAAAGGGAATTTTAAGGGCAAAATATGACATTCCTGTGTTTAGAGATGGGACCGTGAGATTTGACATGAGTGATGTCCCTGTTACACATTTCAAGCCTAAAGAAATTGATGTTTCTTGGAAACAATTGATCAATTTGGGCTATACTCACGACTATCTTGGCAATGAATTAACCTCGGATGAGCAAATGTTGGAGTTGTACCCGCAAGACTTTATTGTAGCAAAAAATGCTGCTGATTATTTTGTTCGAACTGCTCAATTTGTTGATGAATTATTGACTCGATATTATGGGCTTGAGCCGTATTATAATGTGTCCGCTGCTGAAGATTTAGTTGGCCATTTGATTTGTGCTCTTGCACCTCACACCTCAGGAGGCGTACTATCAAGAATTATTGGCTGGGCAGATTGTTCAGGTGGTTATGCTCATCCGCTATTTCACGCTTCCAAAAGAAGAAATTGTGATGGTGATGAAGATGCAATCATGTTGCTGATGGATGGATTGCTGAATTTTAGTCGAGAAATTCTACCAGCAAATAGAGGTGGGCAAATGGATGCACCTCTCGTTTTGACGACCAGGTTAAACCCTACCGAGGTTGATAAAGAAGCCCTCAATGTTGACTCTGGTTGGTATTATGAGCGAGATTTCTATGAGGCAACGCAAGATTGTCCTCATCCGAAAGATATTGCAAACCGAGTCGACTTTGTAGAGCGAAGATTGGGTTCTGTTGCTGCTGTTAGAGGATATGGATTTACTCATGATTGTGAATCTATTTCTACAGGTCCTGCGCTTTCAGCATACAAAACTCTTGATACAATGATCGACAAAATGAATGGCCAACTTGACCTTGGACATATATTACGAGCAGTGGATGTTAGAAAGGTTGCTTCAAGTGTAATTAGATCTCATTTCCTACCCGATTTGAGAGGTAATCTAAACGCATTTGCTAGACAAAAAGTAAGGTGTTTGAAATGTGGACATTCATATCGCAGAATGCCTATTTCAGGCAAGTGCATACAGATTAGTAAAGCCAGTAATGCCGGTTTTGGCTCACTTGGAATTACAAAATCTTCAGGTGATTTGTGTAATGGTAACTTGGCTCTCACTGTTTCAGAAGGAGCAGTTAGAAAATATATCAAAGTCACACAACACGTAATGGAGAAATATGGTGTTGATACTTACACTAAACAAAATGTT
>DUKP01000177.1:3478-5444 GCA_013329295.1 Candidatus Poseidoniaceae archaeon | reverse complement strand
TGTTCATTTACTCCAAACTCACGACGCATGACCATTACCCTTTGATGAAACTCTTTTGCTAAGGTCCAATATTCTAGTGAACCAGCACCAGCACCAGAATTTGTAGGTTTGTTGAGTAAAACGGTAGGTGCGCCAGACCAAGGGGCTTCAGCAACCTTGACCAAACGTCTAATTGTGGTTTTGAATAATTTTTTTGGCATTTTGGTATTGACTTGATCACAAACGTGGCGACTAAGTTTTGACCTTGCATCAACCATAGTCATTGCTACGCCAAAGATCTTTAGATTACGATTAATTCTTCTTTGAATCATCTTTATCGAATTCATCAACATGCTGAAACCTTCTAATGCATAATATTCAGCCTGCACCGGCACCATTACCCAATTAGCTGCACACATTGCATTTATTGACAATAATCCAAGAGAAGGGGGTGTATCGATAATAATATAGTCAAAATTGTCAATTATTGGCATCAAAGCCTCTCTCAATCTTGTTTCTCTACCAATTTTGTGACTGAGTTCAATTTCAGCACCAGAAAGATGTATGTCACTTGGGAGTAACCACAGATTGTCAACAGTGAGATTTTCTGGAGCAGATTTTCCTCCGTTACGCATACTCCAGGCTTCTTGCATACTCTCAGTAAGTGCTTTTGGTGGAATTAAGTATTCATCCATTAACGGTAAATCTTCGCCACCATCATTTGTCAACAAATCATATGCTGTTCTCTTAACTTTCTTTTTTTCAACACCAAATGACGTTGCGCAATTGCCTTGAGGGTCTAAATCGATTAGTAGGACTTTAGCCGGTGGCAGTTTTTGGCGCTTTGAGCCTTTGGAAAGTGCAGCTGCTAAATTCACCGCAGTAGTAGTCTTTGCACAACCACCTTTTTGGTTGGCTACAGCAATGACCATCTTATACGGATTCATGATTCACAACTCCTCGGACATTTGTAGCCACGGAGGAACTCCCCTTTCAATGCAAGGTTTAGTTCAGTCATTTTCACATTGGTTGAATGACTGGCACTGGTACTTCAGAAAGAATTTTTCTTACTATATGCATGCCAGTAATTCCTCGAATCTTTGCTTCTGGCTTCATGTTGATTCTGTGTGAAATGATTTGCAAAGCAATGCCCTTAACATCATCAGGAATAACATAGTTTCTTCCTGCAATAGCAGCAGCAGCCCTACCAGTCTTGAATAGTGATTGGCTTGCACGTGGTGATGCGCCATTGACAACTCTGTGGTCCTCTCTAGTTCTTTGAACAATCTCTACAATGTAAGACAAGATAGCAGGATCAACATGTACTGTTTCTAGTGCTTTTTGCATTGCAACAACTTTCTTAGGAGAAGTTACTTGTTCTACATCGTGGTTATCCTTTCCACGCAGTTTCCTTCTTGCAAGAATTGCTTTTTCTTCAGAACGGTCAGGATAGCCCATGGACATCTTCATCAAGAAACGGTCCATTTGAGCTTCAGGGAGCGGATATGTTCCTTCTTGCTCAATTGGGTTTTGAGTTGCCAAAACAACGAACGGAGCCGGTAATTTGTGAGTAATACCTTCGATGGTAACTTGCTTTTCTTCCATAGCTTCCAATAGAGCAGCCTGAGTTTTTGGCGGTGCCCTGTTAATTTCATCAGCCAACAATATGTTAGAGAATAGTGGACCCGCTCTTAATTTGAATTCACCAGACTTTTGGTCATACATGTAAGTTCCCATGATATCAGACGGTAGCAAATCAGGAGTGAATTGAACACGCTTAAATTTACATCCCAACGCTCTTGCGAAAGTGTTGGCAAGTAGAGTTTTTGCTAGACCTGGGAAATCCTCCAACAACATATTACCATTTGATAGAATACCAACAGTGACTCTTCGTAAGTTTTCGTTTTTACCAATGATGACTTTGCTTACCTCACCCATCAAACTATTGGAGATGGCAGATACAGTACCAATCAAGTCTTGTGAGCCA
>DUKP01000177.1:1449-3088 GCA_013329295.1 Candidatus Poseidoniaceae archaeon | reverse complement strand
TCATAACCAAAACATTCCATATATGAATGTGAGGTTAAGTTATGTCATCATGTATCAACGATTTTCCTAATTATCTACCCCAGAAGTGATCTTCTTTTCGGTGCAATCTAATTAGTTCATCGAGGATTTCTTGTTCGATTGGATCTAGATTCAATTTCTTTAGACGCTTGGCATGAGATGCTGGAACATCGACATAGAACTCATCTAACTCTTCGATATGCCTACCAACAGTTGGGCCTTGAATCGCAACAGCGACTTCATCACCTTGACTTGCTTCTTTTACATCTTCTGAACTTCTTGTTCTTAGGCTTTTGACTTGACCAACGGGCGTACCATCTAATTTCATCAATTTTTGACCAATATGAATCCTACCTCCAACAACTCGCATTCCAACAATCGCTGGATTTTTTGCTCTAAAAGTATGGTCTTTGAGGTAGAGTAATCTGCCTGGATAAACCAATGATTCCCTCTGTTCAGCCTCAATTTCTGCTCGTTTATTGTCTCGCCATTCTTCGAATTGGTCGATAATATGGTAGATAATCGATCCGCTAAAGAAGGCAATTTCGGAGTCTTCTTTTGACAATTCATCGGCAACTTCAGAATTTGGTTTGGTCGAAAATCCGAGAATTGCTTTGTTAAGTTGGTCTTGAATAGATTTAGCCATCAAGATATCTTTTTTGTTGATAGGGCCAACAGTTGCCTGTCGTACAGGGATTTTTAGTTTGAATAATTCAAATGCTAAAGCTTCCAATCCACCTACGGTGTCTGCTTTGATAACTACGCCATCTTTTTCTTCAACAGCACCTTTACAAGTGCCATTTTGACATTTTTCAATAAATTCAATACGTGGTGAAACTTGCTTACAAACAGAACACATAATTGGCATTTTATCGTAGATATTACGCCATTCTTCTCTAATCAATTGCTCAGCCTCAGATTTTTGTTGTTCAGTATTTGCGAGGTGTAAAGTAGTTCCAGCGATAGCATTTTCAAGATTTGGAGCAACGATTTTCACACCACAGGCAGCCTGGATTTCAGGGAAATTCACCCAACGCTTCCCAGCATCACGCATTTCAGACATACCTTTTGGTCGCTTCAATCCTTTGATATGAGTAGTAAATGCTCCATCACTAGATGCAAGCATAATGTTGTCACCAATTTTCAAATTACCTCGATAGAGAATTACATCAATGGTTTTACCCATTCCAACTTCATCTCTCATTTCTAATACTGTACCCATCGCAGGGCCAATAGTATCGGTCAATCTATCTTCAAGAAATCTTTCCGCCAACCCAACACTAACTGCTAATAGGTCTTGTAGTCCTTCACCTTCTTTAGCAGACATTGGAACCAATGCTACATTTTCGCGAAAATCCTTGATTCTATCATATCTCTCGATATTGAACCCATGTTCAGAGAATTGGCCAAGCATTTTCCAATATCTATCATCAAAATATGACTTCACATCATCCCTTTGTGCTGCTATTGATTGGATGAATGAACGACCCGCCTCACATCTCCAACCGTGGATTCTATCAACCTTATTAGCGGCAATTACGAACGGAGTCTTTGTTTCCTTCAAGGTATTCAAACTCTCAATAGTTTGTGGCTGCAAGCCTTCCATTATATCAACAACTAA
>DUKP01000177.1:0-1040 GCA_013329295.1 Candidatus Poseidoniaceae archaeon | reverse complement strand
CCTGGTGATTTGAATTCCTTACCACCGAGCATTGCTTTACAAGTTTCATTTAACACATCAGCTGGAACTTCAGTGGCACCAATATGTTGGGTAATTCCGCCAGCCTCACGGTCCATAACACTAGCTTGCCGCTCACTACCAATAGAGCGAACCAAATCTAGAACACTAGTCTTTCCGTGGTCAACGTGGCCTAGTACAGAAACAATTGGCTGTCGATTTTCTCCTCGAACAACCTCTTTGGAAGTATCTGTATCGTCATTTTCGGACATACTCCGACCTCCATATTAACACGTGGTGGCCTTCATCATTCATAGAACCATTGTGAAATAGTTTGTTCCCAGTCCATTACACCTTCTGGGAACCAAAGACCAAGTTCAAATTCAGCGGTTTCTGGTGCGTCTGATCCATGAATCATATTGTAACCAATATCCATGCCGTAATCTCCTCTAATTGTTCCTGGTGAAGCTTCTCTTCCATTAGTAGGTCCGATTAGATTTCTTGCAACACTAATTGCATCTCTACCAGCCCATGCCATACAAACAACAGGGCCAGATGTTACGAATTTGATTAGACCTGGGAAGAACGGGCGCTCTGAATGAACTGCATAATGTGCTCTAGCGATTTCTTCGCTTGGAACCATGGCTTTAAGCCCCACTAATTTCAATCCTTTTTGTTCAAATCTTCCAATAATCTCGCCAACAAGTCCTCTTTGGACTCCATCAGGCTTTACCATAACATACGTTGTTTCCATGATGTTCACCAAGCATGGCCAAAAATCACCCCTTTATCAGGGATGCGGAACTAATTACGACAGTCTAACTAGATGCCGCCCTTAACGAAATGGCGGGTCCACTTGACCTTACGGGAATTTCTTCCAAGTTTCACCATGTTCTTACGAGCTTTTGAATTCTTGAACCACATGATGCTCCCATCACGTCTTACGAACATAATGCCAGTGCCAGGTTCAATTTCTTCTCCTGAAAAACTACAGATTCTTCTCTCTGGCATTTTGATCACCTTGCATTCAACTTTCTTGCTTC
>DUKP01000110.1:6353-10165 GCA_013329295.1 Candidatus Poseidoniaceae archaeon | reverse complement strand
TCTAATTCTGGTCTTGATAAAATACCTGAGTCAGATGAAAGTGGGAGACAAGATACTGTATTAGTATCACAATCACCACCAGTTAACGAATCAATCCATACAACCTTGATTTTTAGATATGAAGAAAAATTGTCATTTGATTCATTCCAAGCCATCTTGTATTCATACCAATCTGGCAACATATCTCCATCTGAATCATTATCCATCGGATTAATTCCATACTTGAAAACTTCACGTCCATCACTTAGATTGTAATCTATTTGGTGAGAGGTGACCAACCCATTGTTTACTTGCGTAATGAATGTTACAGAATCTCCATCTGTATCATTTAAATCAGGTCTTGTATTGTTATTCCATTCCATCAAATTGGTGAATGGAAGAGAACCTGGCCCTGGTTGAATGAGTACTCCACTTTCTATGAAATCACGTTCATCCCAAGTCCCTTGTAATGCGGGAATATCAAGAGAATTTCTATCATACCATCCATCGCTATCACCATCATAATTTACATCGTGTGGATTGATTGGATTTGCAGCCCAATGATCTTGAGTTGTGACATCTGGCATACCATAAATCGCGTAACAATATTCCCAACCATCTGGAATTGAATCACCATCTGAATCTGAACTTGTTGGGTCAGCCACACCGATTAAAGTTCGATTGAAATTATTATAATCGTATGAATTAATTTTTTGCATCCTATCAGCACTATCTGGACTCTTTGAAATAAAATCGTTGTACAAAGCATTTGTAGCTTGCAAATAGGTATAGCCTAATTCCTCAATGTATGCATTTATTGCATCATCACCAAAACTGAGAATTCCTACTTCTTGAGGGACAGTATTTCGTTCTGAATATTTACCCCACGTTCTTGATTCCCATTCCCTTAGGTTGGAAAATCTTTCTTCAAGAGAAATGTTCCCATCTCCATCACAATCAAAACTATCTCCATCTGTATCCAGTAACACGTCTCCATCGATAAGAGGATTAATACTCCACAAATTGTTCTCTAAATCCCATTCTGCGAACCAGTATTCGAAACCATCATACATTCCGTCACCATCAGTATCAGGGTTTGTAGGGTCTGTTATTCCCATCAGAATTGAAATAAAAGCATTAGCAGGTTCACCATTTTGCCAATCATTAAAATCGTTTAGCAATCTTTTACCTCGAGTTTCCTTAGAAATCAGCATATTGAACATTCTTTGTGATTTTTCTGTTGGTTGTAATAAATCACCATCAATATGGAGTAAAGGTGCATCAGAGGGGTGTTCAATTCCATTATCAGGGTTAGATGTTACTAAAGCAAATTCTTGAAGGTCAATAAGACCATCTTCATCAGAATCAAACAAACCATCTCCTGGAATTAGTGGGTTTAGCGTCCAAGCTTGTGCAGATGAATTCCAAGTAGTGAACAGAAGTTCCACACCATCAATTATTCCATCTCCATCAGTGTCAACATTATTTGGATCTCCAGTCAAGCCAGTAAGATTTCTTTGGGTAGAATTGACAAATGAGCCAAAAGATAAATCCGTTTGTATTCCTGCCCATGCTTGGAAAGTATAAGCACTACCAATAGTAGTTACAAACCACTTAGGAGATGTTCTTTCAGCATCAGTTTCAGTCAATATTGGATCAATTGCATTATACTCTTCCCAGTTAGTCATCCCATCATCATCAGCATCTTGCCAACGGTCTGCAGGTTGCAATGGATTTAGTGTCCATTCATCCTGTAAAACATCCCATCTCGAAAACCAAATCTCCCAACCATCAGGCATTCCATCATTATCTGAATCAGAATTCAACGGATCTGAAGCACCCAAATCTAATGGATTCTGGGTTGCCAAGTAAGAACCTGCTGCTCTTTGAGAATAGGATGCTTCTGGATTACCATTTGCAGCAACATTATCAAACAAATCAGTAGATAATCCAAATGGTAAATTGTCAAAATCAACTGGTGATTCATCATTGAATAAATCATCTCGTAGATGATATTCTAGATAGTTTACGAATGCCTCATTAAGTTGTAAAACTCCATCCCTATCAATATCATAACCATCATTGTCTGGATTGTTAAGTGCATCTGAACCATTCAAAGGATTTATTCCTGCTCTACCAGGGCTCCAAGAACATGAATAAGATGCCTCCCATCCATCAGGCAAGGTGTCGCCATCTGAATCTACATTATTTGGATCTGACTCACTCCAATTCTCAGCAAAGGTAACATTCTCACCATGTGATTCAAGCAACAAACCTTCCATTGCTTCATATTTCAATTGGCTCCATTGATATTCACATAGATTTTGCAAACCATCTCCATCTGCATCCCAATTGGCATCTTCCGCTCGATTTGGATCCAGTGACCAATTATTACCTCCTGTAAAGGAAGAGCCGACCCAGCGACGGTGTTCTATTTCCCAACCGTCAGGCATACCATCTCCATCACTATCGAAATTTGTTGGATCTGTTCCAACATCTACAATAGAAGATTGAAGATAAGTAGCGTTAGCATTTGCACCAATTTGGCTATCACAAATGTATTCTAATTGTACATTATAATAACACCAAAGATTCGAACTCTCATAGAAAAATCCGAAATATTCCGCTCCATCACTTAAACCATCGCCATCGGTATCACCAACATTTGGATTAGTAGAATTGTAGCCATCTTCGGTTCTTTCAATATATCTAAACTCATCAAGGTTTGTCCATAAACGCTCATAGATCCCATCGCCGGATTGATCTAAGTCTAGACCATCGTAATCAAAGTCTAGCCTTGCGTCCCATGGATCTGTTGGATCTAAACCATTGCCAAGCTCCCAACCATCTGGTATCCCATCACTATCTGAATCATTGGATTTAGGATTCATCAATTCTAGATTGGAATATTTTCCTGGCTCAGCTGCACCTATAATCGTCATATTACCTGAGTCGCCTATTGTTACTATTTCAGAGATATAACCTGGAATGATTTCCTGCTGGTCAATCTCATAAACATTGGAATAGTCACCAGATACAACCCAAGTACCAGCATTGGAACCAAGAATTATCTGTTCACCGGTAGTATGAATTGCTCTAATATTATTGATATCCTTTGTACTTATTTCATCTGTACCGGGATTCTCAAGTAAACCACTGTGGCTAATTACATCATCTATCAACCTCATTTGATGGAGTCCTGAAGGAGTGCCAAACCACAATACTTGCGGATTATCTAATGTTGGACCATCTAGATGTAAGTCTCTAATTTCTGCTGGATTTTCATCACTTCCAACTGGTAAAGTTCTAAGTTCATTTATCGAAGCAAAGATTCCAGTATCTTCCCTTGTAAAGTAAAATCTCCAGTCAGCAGAATCTCCATCTCTTCCTGAATTAGTTTCAGAAATTAGAAGACCTCTGTCGGTGCCAACAAATAATGTTAGGTTACCATTTGCAAGCCCGTGTTCAATATCTGATACTGTAGCGTTACCAATAGATAGTTGATCAGTTATCGAATTGCTAACACTGTGAACCTCCTCAATCAAACCAAAACTGCTGATTTCGAAGACATTACCAGCACCAGCAAAACCTAGTCCAATAACTTGATTATTTGGACTATTAATTTCTAATTCTTCAATCTCAAGAATAGCATCTGTTAGAGACCAATCCCAATTTTCGACTCCTTGAAGGAAACCATCAACTTGGATTCTTCCAACACCAAGACCAAAATTTGAGGCTGTAGCAATAGCGTATAATTCATCATCTGAATCAAAGAGAAGTTCAGCATCTTGGAGAATAACTCCTTGTGGCATCCAATAATCGACACTTGATTC
>DUKP01000110.1:0-5970 GCA_013329295.1 Candidatus Poseidoniaceae archaeon | reverse complement strand
CCAACAACATCCATCGCCCTAATATCATGATGGATAATGCTCATCTCGTCATTTGATGTGGCAAAGGAAATTGGATAACTAAACAATGTAGGATTTTCTGCATCAAATTCAACTGATTTTAAACCTGCAATTACTTGATTACCATCATCAAAATAGATATTATATTCTTCAATATTTGATAGTTGTTCTCCAAGTGCCAAGGCAGTTTCAGTTCTACTAACATCTGGGGAAAACACACCATCTAAATTAGCATCCCAACCATCAAAATCCTCATCAGTTAATGCACTACTACGATTCAATGGATCTATTCCAAAATGAACTTCCCAGCCATCAGGGATGCCATCTCCAAATGATGGAAATAAGCTACGAATTGAAAAACCATCCCAGTTATATCGGTCAGAATCCTTCAATAATGGATCAGTACCTAACCACAAATCTTCACCAACTGGAGACTCAGCATTCGTACAAGCTGGTAACAGATTTTGGAAGGTTGCATTTACTCCGGTCGGAATAAAAGGCCAATTTGTTAGAAGTGAACCCTCTGGTAATGTTGCTGCACACCATAAGCCATCAAGTTCTGTAGTATGATTTGATGGGGCTCCATAAATATATTCTTCACTAGATGTATACCACTCGTTTTGATTCATTATCCCATCCCTATTCACATCAAAACCATCCATATCAGGATCTTTTGTTGCATCACTAGCATTTAGTGGGTCAAAATCCTCACACTGGTAGCGTTGAGCAAAGACATCAAATCCACCTATTCGCAAACACATGTATGCCTCATAACCATCAGGCATTCCATCGCCATCAGTATCTGACTTTCTTGGGTCAAGATAAGAACGAATGCCTTCACCATCTACTACTCCGGTTAAACCTCTTAAGAATCCGGGGTCGGTACAATCGGCTGGGTATGGCCAGCAATATTCTTCTGTAGCATTCAAACCATCTTTATCGAGATCCAAAATTGCATCAGATGCATCATCTTTATCCAAACCCTCCATTGCATAGCCTCGGCCATCAATAGCCGTACCATTTACCCATTCACTGAATAAATTCTCATGAACATCCGGAATTCCGTCACCATCTGAATCAGTTGTAGGAGGACGTTCTTGATCAGTATCATCAGGATGAATATTAGATACCGGAGAAATAGTTGGAAACTGCGACATAAAAAGCAGACTGATGACTACTGCAAGAGTTGTTAATAGTGTTGATTGACTTCTACGCACTTGCTCACCTCGTACAAAGCATACGCTTCACACTGGCTGACTCATTGATTACCCTTAAGAGTATGATGGAGTGATGTTCCGACAAAAACTCAAACATTTCATCTCGATATCCAGCCAAGACCTTTCAAAACGGGACGATTTTTATCGCACACAGCGATTTATTCAATACCTTTACGCGCTCGCAGTCGGATATTAGCATGACTTTACGAATCACCCATTTGGGAACAGGTAGTCGGGGAAACTCGACTTTACTAGAAACTGATGAAGTGAAAGTACTAATTGACCAAGGATTTAGTGGTGCTCAATTAGAAAAAAGATTAGGATTACTTGGAATAAGCCCTGAGGAAATAGACTGTGCTTTAATTAGCCACCACCATGGAGATCATGGCGGTGGAGCAAATATTGCTCAAAGAAAATGGAAAATGCAAATTTTATCCAATGAAAGAACTGCTCTAGAATTAGGATTAGACCCTAAGTTAACCTCATATTTTGATTCACTTGATTTGATTAAAATTGGCGAAGAATTGAGCGTTTTACCAGTCCCAGTACCCCATTCTGGTTCGGATAATGTTGCATTTATAGCCAGTTACAAAGGCGAGAGAGCTGCAGTAATAACTGATTTAGGTTCATGGACTGATGAACTTGTAAGACATGTATATGCTTGTGAGCACATATCAATTGAAGCAAATTATGATGAAAAAAGATTGGATTCAGGACCTTATCCTTACTCACTGAAAGAACGAATAAGAGGTAGAGGTGGTCACCTTTCCAATAACCAGACAGGCCAATTCCTTGCTGAAGTGTGTACTAAAGCAACGCGCAATATCGTATTGACTCATCTTTCAGAAAAAAATAATTCACCACACCTTGCAGAATCTACTGTACTGTATCATATATCAGATGTATTTGATGGTGACATCCACATATCTTTACAAGATGGCCCAGAAATGTCACATTACATTGGAAAAACTGAAATGGAAACAAACCATACCAAAACAAAAAATCACTCTAAGATTGTGTGAAATTATCGCATTTCAAGGTCAATACCTAAATGATACCAAAGCATGAGCAAACCATGCCACCCGCTAGAAGACTGCGCAACCAGTCTAATAGACGAGGAGATGAAACCGCAGTGAGCGAGGTTTTGGGTGTAATAATGATGCTTGCAATGGTCATTTCGATAATGGGTGGAGTTTGGGTATTCCTTAACCCTTACATCTCTGACTTTGAAGACAATACAAACTGGAATGCAGCAAATGGAATCGCAGATCGTTTGGAGGATAGAATAGATGTTGCGGCAGATTTACCCGATGGCACTGGAATCCGCCACAAATTTAACATGAGAAGTTCTATGCTACAAGGTGTTAGTAATCTTGAACTGTGGTCAATAAGTGCTGACTTAACTGCTTTAGATATCACTCAGATTAATGATTTCACAACTTCAAGTTTTACTGTAGAAAGTGTAAACTCTACTGCAGAGAAAGTGATTATTCAAGATGAAAATGGAATTAACGAGTTCAACATTGACGTAAATACTGGCATTGTAACTCATAACTTGCCACTTGCCGATTGGTACATAATAACTGTACTAAATGACAATGATGAAGAAATTCACAAAACCATGAAGTATACCATATCGGGATTAAGAGTTATTACCAGTTTAGGCAATGGTGAACATGAAATTTACTTGATAAATAATGCTAGAATAGAACACTTTGCAGATTCTGCGTGGGAAATTAGTAAATTCCCTAGAATTGAATTTGAACAATTAGCAACCGGTGGAGTTAGATTATCGATAATCCTAACCAATATCGAAGTAAATAGAAGTCTTGGAAGTGCTAATCACTTAGGAATTGAGATTATATCTGCTGGTTCACTAAATCCATTTTCGGGACAATGTTTCAATGTAAGATATTCTTTGACCAACTCAGTTTCACCAGTAATAACTCCTCAATATGATGACAATTGGCTTACAGAATATACTCTAAACAGAGCATCAGGAACTCTTGATTCTTTTGTTGGATTATCACCGTTTGAAAGAGCAAGTGGGGCAGATGGAATAAGCGTTAGTTCCATCGGCCTGCCAGTTTACTTTGATGTTTCCATAAATGAGGTGTTGGTCGAATGATGAATCGAAACCTAACACGTAATGATGAAGCTGTTTCAGCAGCAATTGCAACAGTTCTATTGTTTGGTGGAGTCATTTCAATAATCGGTTTGATGCTTGTATCAATGCTGCCAATCATTGAAGAGCTTGAAGGTTCGATAGAGCGAGACGACATGTCATCACAAATGATGGTATTAGCACATCAAACTGAAATTCTAAGTGAGCATGGAATGCCTGGAGACTCGACAGAATTAGAATTAGTGCCTCTAGATGGAAGTCTAACATGGGATAGTACGAGAGGAGGGATGTGGTATTCTTCAACTTGGTCTGATGAGACTACATTTCGTATGAAAGGTATACTTGACTTTGATGACAATATCGAGATCAAACACCCTGAAAGTAAAACGACTGCAATATGCTATGATGATTTACGACTTGGACCAACTAGGCCATTCTATTACTCTGTTCCAGACTGGGTTGAAAATTTAGAAATCACTTCTGTACAAGGGATAGCATCTCCTCTTGGGCCAATAAAAATCAAATTAATGATTGATGACTCTCTGTTTGAAACTATTGAAATGAATATTGATCAATCTCTAACTATTGACACAAATACATTGACTAATTTGAAAATGGAATCTTCACATGAATTAGCCATAATTGCTAGTGCTGGACAAGGTGGTGGAGCATTGATTACTCCAGACAACCCAAGTAAGACTGATGATACAGGTAGATCATGGACAATACCATTACCGTCAGGTGATTCAATAATTAGCGTAATCAGTCGAGATGCTAATTTAATATCAGTAACAGAAAGTGGTGTTGAAACAAATAACATAGTTACAAGCAGTGATGACACAAGAATAGGTACATCTTGGACTACGACTATATCATTACAAGAAGCATCTATTGTGAAAATTACTACAAGTTCACCTTCACATATGATACTCCTTACGGAAACTACCGGTAACAGTGGTATAATCAATCTAAAATCTAATTCAGGTTCATATCTTGGAACAGAATTTTTGACACCACAAATGACTGGTTATCTAGAATTAACAAACCCGAGTGATTCAATTGCAACTGCAACTTGGAAAGGTGGTGGAATCTCAATACCTAGTGGCTCAACAGAATCAATATCATGGCCTCCATCGGGGATATCTGGTTCACCTATAATCGACATAGACAATGATGTTTTAGTTTACTGGCATAATAATAATTCAAATCCTAATAGTATTGGAGCAGGACTTGTTCCAGCACACGACACAGGATTCTCATCTGGAATGGAACATCTATTTGAGACATATAATTCTGACACAGTTGATTCTATTGTAACACAAATTGCAGGATATAGTTCGCAATGGAATTTTTCTAGTTATACCTCATTTAACCAAACCTCTGATTTTGATTCTCCGTTTTATGAATTTTCGACCGATGTTGGCAATCACCAAATCTCTATTCTAGAAGGCCATCCAATGAGAGTTTACCGATTAAGTGGACCCTCTGGAATGATTGAATTGGCTCATGATGGCGCTGAAAGATGCCTAGGCATTGATACTACTGCCAGTGGCTGGATATCTACTGTATTACCATGGAATACTTTTTCTGGCACGAGTGAGGCTCAGATTTTAGAAGCATGGAGACAAGGCACTCATCCATCAAGTTATTCTGTCGATTTGATTGCTAACAATGGACAAACCGACTATAGCATTGTAGCATCAGCATGGATTTTGCACATTTCGAGACTAACCTATGAATTTACATCATCGGTAACTGGTATGGAAGTTGCATATTCTAATGGAGCAGTATTAACTAATCATCCAGAATTCCTACCGACTGTATTGAAGCAACCCAATGATAGATCTGGCCCCGGACCAAGGTTTGCATCAACTATTCCAGCACTTAATCCATCTTCAGACAGTACTGTGGGCTCAGGAGTCATGAGTTTGGACATTGAACTTGCATATCGTGAGTCACTAGCCTCAGAAACTGCATATGAAGTCAGAAGAGGATGGTACAGTCCGTATGGCGAAGCGATAGCCAATTCAGCTGCTAGTGGCTTAGAACAAAGTTTAGACTGGACCATTTACCCTGGTAGATTAGATTTGTTAACTGATTATGTTGGTTGGGTACCAGACCCAAGTATTGGAACTTCAGAAGCGGTCTGGCATACTAATGGAGAACCTATTCAGTTTAGTTTACAATTATCATCACTTGATGTAACCATGTCGGAGGCAAATGAATGAGAAATAAATCGAAAAAAGTTGTCGATACATCCGGTGCTGCAAGTGAACTTGGCTACATTTTCACATTCCTTCTTGGAGTATTACTTCTGTCAGTATTTAGTATTTGGACATGGGATATTGAAACATCAACTAGAGATAGATGGAATGAACAGGCAATTCAGATGAATCTAGATGATATATCTGCAGCAATAGAGCGGGCTGATGAAGCAAGTCGTTTAGGCGACATAGAATACACCGAATCGGTTTGGTGGCGAGCAACTGAAGCAGATGAGAATTTATTTTCTCTCGAGTTAACAGATAACTCATTAATTTTGATTGATGATGGAGGCAATCTAGATACTGAGGTATTTATTTCTGGCACTGGTGCAGGAAATCATACTGG
>DUKP01000211.1 GCA_013329295.1 Candidatus Poseidoniaceae archaeon | reverse complement strand
ACCAATTTTCATTTTGAAAGATGGCACTCAAAGAACAAGAGGTAGAACCGCTCAATCAAACAACATAGCAGCGGCGAAAGCCGTAGCAGATGCAGTTAGATCAACTCTTGGTCCAAAAGGAATGGACAAGATGCTAGTTGATTCAATGGGTGATGTTGTAATTACCAATGATGGTGCAACAATTCTCAAAGAAATGGATATTGAACATCCAGCAGCCAAGATGATTATCGAGGTAGCAAAAACCCAAGAGCAACATTGTTTTGATGGTACTACTACTGCAGTAGTTCTATCAGGTGAATTACTCAAGCGTAGTGAAGATTTGATTGAACAAAATGTTCATCCAACCGTTATCTGTGAAGGATTTAGATTAGCGGCTGAGAAAGCTGTTGAGTTGTTGGAAAGCCATGGTATTGCGACAAAGAATGATGATGCAGTGTTGATGGAAGTGGCAAAGACCGCTTTGACCGGTAAATCTGCTGGTGCGGTTAAGTCTTTCATGGCTGATATTTGTGTTAGGTCAGTTAATGCTGTTGGAATAATTGAAGGAGACCAAAGAATTGTTGATCTATCTGATATTAAGGTAGAAAAGCGTCAAGGAGGCTCAATCAAAGATTCCAACCTAATTGATGGAATTATTTTAGACAAAGAGAGAGTTCATGCTGGTATGCCAAGATCAGTTAAAGGCGCTAAGATTGCATTGGTTAATTCAGCAATCGAAGTCAAGAAAACTGAAGTTGACGCTAAGATACAAATTACTGACCCAAACCAATTATCAAAATTCCTTGAAGAGGAAGAAAACTACATCAAAGGCTTAGTTGAGAAGATTCAAAACTCCGGAGCTAATGTACTAATATGTCAAAAAGGGATTGATGAACTAGCTCAACATTACATGGCTAAAGCAGGAATTTTTGCTATCAGAAGAGCCAAGAAATCTGATATGGAAGCATTGTCAAAAGCAACTAGTGGTAAGATTGTCACCAATCTCGATGACTTGACAAGTGATGATTTAGGCAATGCAGAGAAAGTCGAAGAGAAGAAAATTGGGGAGTCAGAAATGACTTTTATCACAGGATGCCCTGAGGCAAAATCAGTTTCAGTGCTTCTTCGTGGCGGAACTGAGCATGTAGTTGATGAGATTAGGCGAGCATTCGACGATGCCGTAGGTGTTGTTTCAGTTGCTTGGGAAGATGGCGCAGTTTTGACCGGTGGAGGAAGTGTTTTGGCTGCTTTGTCAAGAGATCTTCGAACCTTTGCTGAAACTGTTGGAGGAAGAGAGCAAATGGCAATCGAGGCATTTGCTTCTGCGTTAGAAATTATTCCACGAACTTTAGCTGAAAATGCTGGGCTTGATCCTGTGACTACACTAATTGAACTTAGAAAAGCTCATGCTGATGGTCAATCAAATGCTGGAATCAATGTCTATGAAGGCGGAGTCGTCGACATGAGAGGAGCAAATGTACTCGAACCAATTAGAGTGGTTGAACAAGCAATACAATCTGCTACCGAAACCGCAGTTATGATTCTAAGAATAGATGACGTAATTTCGTCCAAGGGAGTCTCAATGGGAGACGAGATGGGTGATATGGGCGATTTCCACATGTGATTTGGTCTACAAAAAAGAGTCTATTGAAAAGTCTCTCCCTACGGGAGAGCAAGCAAGATTCAAAGACTACGGGAGACAGGGCGTGATAAGGCCAAGGTGATTATGCATGACGGTTGTCGCGAAGGTTTGGATTGAAGATGATTGTATCACCTGTGATGCATGTCAAGACATCGCTCCTGAAGTATTCGAAGTTACAGATGAAACTTCGAAAATTCTAGCAGCGGTTAGAACTGATGGTACCTTTGACAGAAATACAGGTAAAGCGCCTTTAGCAGGAGATTTTGGTACTCAATACGGAGAATTAATTCTTGAAGCTTCAGAAGCCTGCCCGGTTGAAATCATCAAATACGAATTGGTTACAGATGGTGCAGAAGTTGTCGAAGTAGAAGTTTCTGCAGAAGTAGCAGTAGAAGCCGCAGCTCCAGCGGCTGAAGCAGTCGCAGTTTCAGGCGCAGCCAGTGGAGAATTGATGGCCTTAATGGAGGGTGACAGATCACTTGCAATTCTATTTGGTTCTCAAACCGGAAACGCAGCTGGTTTAGCAGAAAAGACTGCAAAACTTGCAACAAATTACGGATTAGTTCCTACCGTGTATGATATGGATGGACTTGATGTATCTACATTGGCTAATCACAAGAGAACGTTAATCATAACCTCAACATGGGGCGAGGGTGAAATGCCAGATAATGCTGAATCCCTTTGGCAGACCGTTAATTCTCAAGGACCATCTCTTTCAGGTGTTAATTTCAGTGTTTGTGCTATCGGTGATACAGCTTACGATGAATTCTGTAAAGCAGGTACTGATTGGGATGATAAGTACCAAGCATTGGGTGCTAACAAGGTTCACGAAATACAGTTGTGCGACGTCGATTACGAACCTCCTTGGGCTTCATGGGTTGCAGAAGCATTGCCAAAAATCGCTTGTGTAGATTCATCAGGAACACTTCAAATTGAACTTTTAGATCAAATGATTGCTTATGGTAGCAGTGGTGATGAGGAAGAGGTATCTGGTGATTTCGCACCTAGAGTAGTAGACAAGAGCGAATTAACGGTCACACTAGAAATTTTCCGATATTGTCCAACAGCTGCAGAATCAGGATGGGATACAGTAGTTTGCTCAATACCCGCAAATGCCTCTATTCAAGATATGCTGATGGCAGTCAAGAATAGCGTAGATGGCAGTTTGACTTTTAGAGTTGGAAACGGATCAGGTTCGCCAACATCAGGTGTAAGAGTCAATGGAAGACTAGCACTGGCAGATATAACCAGTATTTCTGATGTAATTGGAGCAGATGGTAGAATAAAGATAGAACCTATTCCTGGATATCCGGTCATTAGAGATTTAATGGTTGATTATTCCAAGTTTGAAGAAAACCGTATGAAAGCAAAACCATGGATGTCATCCAGTCCAAGAGAAGGAGAGTATCTAATCAATGGAGTGGCAGTAGGAGTTATGGAATCAAGTGAAGCGGTTAAACTGCATTCAATTAGTGATGTTCGATCATATCATCTTGTTCATTCGATGTCTGATACTGTTGCTTATGATTCCAAGTATGAAGGTCCAGGCATCCATCTACAGAGATGGAATAGAATTATGGATCCAAGGTCTAGTGAGTCGTACAAGAATTCATTGATTGCATCGCTTAACAATTCAAATGGAATTTGGGGGGAAGCAGACTTATCCTCAATTGCAAGATATGGGCAGGAAGGTAAGACTGCGTCAGATGGCCTCAATGATATTAGAGCCTATATTCTAAATCAAACGAATTATCGTGGCCCACATGGCAGATTGGTCAAATGGTATGGCCGTAGTGTTAAATGGACTGGTAAATTGAATGAGACAACTCTATACAGGCAAGTTTTGGGTCCTGTAGGTTTAATCAGCAATATTTTTGATGGAGTATCAGCGAGAATGGTGCTAGGATTCACCAGAACTGGAGGTCCTCCAATTCGAAGTCTTCAAGCATTGGTTCTACCACCTGCAGGAATTGGTAAAATACCAAACATGTTCAATTCTAAGGTCAAGAACCATCATCAAGTTGTAGGCTTATTCAATGAAATTGATCAGAGGTTCTAAGTGATTAAGATGCCTAAGATAGCATATTATCCGGGAAATGTTGCAAGAGCTGCATCAATGGAAGTTGAAGATTGCATTCAACCACTTTGTAAAACACTTGGAATTGAGTTAATTGAATTGCCAGAGGCAACCAGTGATGGTGGTAACATTATCAAGCAAGCATCAAGCAAACTACAGCATGCATTGGTTGCAAGGAATCTTGCTCTAGCCGAGGAAAAAGGATTGGACATTATGACTACTTGCGCAACTAGTCATGGAATAATGAAGGAAACTATGGATGATCTAAACAATGATCCTGTTTATGCTGCACAACTGAATAACTTGATTGCTCGCTCAACCGGTGTTGAATATCGTGGTGAAGCAGATTCATGGCACTTACTTCACTATCTTGTTGAAGAGATTGGTTTGGATAAAGTAACCGATGCAGTAATTAATCCAATTCAACTTAACATTGCACCATATTATGGGCCAAATATGCAAAGAGAAGGATTCTGTGCTGGTGATGACCCCTTTATGCCAAATTATCTAGAGCAACTAATTAGCGCTATAGGTGGCACTCCAGTTAACTACGACTTAAAATGCCAAAGTGTAGGAGCGCCATCATTACTTACCTTGGAGAAGCCAGTAATGTCTTTGATTTCATCAGTAATTTCAGATGCAAAATCAAACGGAGCAGAACTAATTGTTAGCGCATGTACGGTTTCTCATGCAAACTTAGATTCCTATCAAACCAAAGCAGGAAGAAAGACAGGTAAGAATACTAGTATCCCAGTTGTTCATTTGGCAGAATTAGTTGCTTTTGCATTTGGGCACTTCCCAGATAGGCTTGCTCAATTGAGAACTAGAGCGATCTTAATTGGTGGCTGATTTAGAATAAAGTTGCGATTTTGGCTAAATCTTCAGTTGTCAAGTCATTTGCTAATTCATCTAAATCTTGCTTAAACAAGCCTGCTATTGACTGATATTTATTTATCAATTTAGCACAAATATTGTATTCAATATTGGTGATTGAAGATAATAATTCAATTTGATTGGATAAGCCAAAATCATTCCATTTTTGCAATAAATATTCTGAATCCTTATTGTTATTTACCATGTTTGAAATTTCTATAGAAGCCGCTTCACAGCACTTGATTACTTCCGATTCATCAATTTCAGTATACTTGACGAATTCTCTTATTGCTTTAGAGAATTGACCACTTTGTTTTGCAATTAAGTAAACTAGATGAGCTGATTCCATAGAATCTTTAGTAGTAAGTATTGGAACTCCTAAATCAAGAGTGACATGAGCTAATGCACCTAAAACAGCATTTGGATGGACTGAGTTGCCAATTTCACCTAATTCAATCAAGAGTAATGGCTGTAATTCAGCATTTTTCATTCTTTGACATTGTTTGAACAATCTTTGATCAATAATTGAAGTAAGTAAATCTCGTGATGTCTTTCTCTCAATCAATATGTCGCCATGAATCAAAATATCGCCAGTTGTTAGATTCTCATATTGTACAGTCATTCCAAGACTACTGATATATGCTGATAAAGTTGATGAAGCCTCTCTATAGTCTAGAGTAATTGTTGCACTAATGTTTTCTGTCAAAGTATCGATTATTTCATTGGCAGCATTGATAGAATCGATTTCTTGTTCTCTTGTTTGTGGGACTTTATCTGATTGGTTACCAAAAAAATCATCTAAACCTGTTTGATTACG
>DUKP01000011.1:3170-10805 GCA_013329295.1 Candidatus Poseidoniaceae archaeon | reverse complement strand
AGTAGAAATCGGTACATTTTCTACTGGTTTAGGTTCACTTTCAATCTTAGTTGGTTCAGGCTTTAATGATGAAGTAGTAGAAATATCAGATGTATCTATTGTTGAATTAGCTAGATTAGAGATAGGAATTGCATGGCCAATAACATCTAGTGAGGCATCAAATTCCTCTGCTATTTCGGCCAAAAGTGTTGAATTAGTATTTACATCTTGTAAAATCTTAGACATTGTAAGATAATATTTCATCACTTCATCTGATCCACCTGTTGTTTGAGCAATTGCTAATACTTTCAAGATGTTCATCGGGTCTGCTAATCGTTTTATAGATTCAAATTGTGTATCTCCAATAGTAGGCTTCCCATTAGGGGAATCTTCTCCAAGTGAGTTAGGAAGTCCAAGATAATGTAGAATTGGGTCTGAAAAACTCATCAAACCAAGATGTCCAGAAACCAAGAAGTAAATCTCACCTCCTTCGCAATTCAGAATTTTGCTAGCTTCTTCAAAATCAAAATCACCTGGTTTTAATACAATATCAGAGACCATACCAAAGAATTCAACTATTGATTGGTTTCTGTCCATTGACATCAACTGGTGAACGATATCTGATGACTTAGTAATGCCGAAATAGGCTGAGGTCTCATCGACTTCAATTCCCTCTGGAAGAGATGCACCTTCAATCACTTGTTCTGTCATCTATATCCCTCCGTCAAATTCCGCTGTCGACTCATCTTTGAAAAGTAATACCTATTTCAATTGTCGAGACCTAGTTTTTGCTAGGTTAATTATTGCTCGAGATTGAGGTGCATTCCAACCTTTCCCTTGCAAATACATCAATATTTGTCTTTCATTATCAAATGAAGTATCGTTTAAGTCAACAATTGCTTCATCAATAGATGATTGTTTGATATTCTCAAAGATATCCTCTTCTATCTCGACAATTGCCCTACGTACTTTCTTTTGACCATCACTTGTTGTCACCTTCTTTGAGACTTTCTTACCACTAGCCTTTGATCTGGATGGAGTTGCTCTATCACGATTGAATTTTGGCGGCCCTGGTGGAGGAGTATTTCCTCTTGAAGGAGGAGCTTGTGTAGGTCCTGCTCTTGGAGTAGGCGATCCTATTGGGCCAGAAATTTGTTGCCTAATCGGTGCACTTGGCTGCGCTATTGTTTGCCTATTTCGAGCGACATCTAAGAAAGATAGTCTATCTTCTTCATAATAGTCATCATCGTCCTCATCCTCATCATACCAATCTTCATCATCTAGGACTCTGTTACGTAAAATTACAATTAATACAAATAATAAAACAACCCCCACTACAATTGAAATAAACCAGATTATTGATAAGCCAAGTATTTCAACTGACTGGCCAGTTTCATCTTGTTTTTCAATTGGGCAACCATCTGAGTAACCACCGACACCTTTGGCTGTTGTTGGACAATTATCCAAACTGTCGACTACACCATCACCATCAGTATCTCGTTCATTTGCTGCACATCCAGATAAGTCAACCGATGTACGATACAGAGGATTGGTATTAGGACACAAATCTGGGTTTAAACCAGTGGCGTTATCCCCATAGCCATCACCATCATTATCTCGCCATTGCGTAGCATCATTTGGATCAAAGTCAGCAGTTCCACTTGGTGATGCCGGGAAATCAAAAGTCGCATCAGAATAACCGTCTCCATCAGTATCTAAACAACCCAAACGGTCTTCGGTAGAATTACCATTAACTTGCGGACATTTGTCCCCATTTACACCTTCAGCATTGTCACCATATCCATCACCATCTGTGTCAGCCCATTGGGATGAATCAAACATAAACTCATCTTCATCACCAAAATAACCATCATCATCCCAATCTATTTCTTTAGCAGTTTCATCAGTACAACCATCTGCCAATACCGGGTAATTTTCTGGAGTGTTGGGACAAACATCTATGTCATCAGTTATACCATCATTATCAGAATCTTTTTGAGAAAGTGAACAACCATCTAAATCTGGGATTTCGTCATTTGGCGTATTGGGGCATAAATCAAGATAATCATAGACACCATCTGTATCAGTATCTACTTCTCTTTGAACTTGGCTACAGCCATCCTCATATGCCAAATCTAAGGCATCAGTATCTGGACAAAGGTCAATATCATCGGTAACGCCATCTGAATCGGAATCAAGTTGATTCGTAGCACAACCATTCAAGTCCACAATTAAACCAAATTGTGTCTCTGGACAAAGGTCTATTTCATTAATTACAAAGTCTCCATCATCATCATTACCATCAATTATTGGACAGCCAATTCCTAATGTACCATTGATTACTCCAGGGGCATTTGGACAGATATCAGCTGATTCCCCACCTTGGAAGTCTCCGAAACCATCACCATCAGTGTCAAACCACTGATTTGGATCAAAGGGAAAGGCATCTCCAGTTTGATTTTCTCTAAGACCAGTTGTTGGGTTTATATCAAATGTGTAAATATCTCGATAATTATCACCATCAGAATCAAGACAACCATAGAATGGATTAGTTGAATTTCCAGCGACTAATGGGCACCCATCAATTTGTAACCCTTGGGCATTAGAACCATCATAAAATTGAGTAAAGTTATCTGGATACCCATCACCATCTGAATCATTAACTGCAGCCATATTGTTTGGGAAGTAATCTGGATTAGTTGCACCATCAGAACTGTTGTCACCATAGCCGTCGCCATCTGAATCTATCCATTGAGTAGAATCATTAGGCCACAAATCTGCACCCATTGATTCATTCCACAAATTACTAGGATCTGATGCGCCATCGCCATCACTATCTTGGCATCCTAGACGATCTATGAATGAGGTCCCATAATCATACTTACACGCATCGCCACCAATGAAATCTGATGAATTATCACCATAACCATCACCATCATAATCAGTATATTGTTTAGAATCAAACGGGAATTCATCTCCAGGTGGCGCATCATCATCATACCATGTGTCGCAACAATCTGGTCCATGATTATCACCGTAAGAGTCACCATCAGAATCAAAGGCTTGTTTCCAATTAGAACTGAAAATATCACCAAATGGATACAGTGAATTCCAATCTACCCAGCCATCTTGATCGAAATCAGTGCAACCATAACGCCCAAGCCATGAATGACCGAAACCTGTATTGCAGTCATCTGTTAAATCATCATATCCGTCTCCATCAGCGTCAAAGCATCCTAAAATCAAAATTGATGAAGTACCTGACTGAGTTGGACAATCATCACTTATTGGGGCATGAATATTATCTCCATAACCATCACCGTCTTGGTCAGACCACTGATTTGGAGTGTTGTTTAGTTCATCTATGGAATCAAAAATATGATCATTATCACTATCTATGAAAAATTCGATATTTGAAATGAAGTTATTAGAAGAAGATTTAGAGAAAAATGATATTTTACCATTGCCAATAGATGTATCAAAGCCATCATCGGCAAGAATGTCTTTGATTTTTGATTTATGCCATATTTCATCGACATTCTTACCTTGAGTAAATTCCATCGAATTCCAAATAATTGAATTAGTTTCAATCTCTCTTGAAAGAACAAAAATTTGGTTATCTGCACTCATTATTGTGAAATCTTCCATTTCAGAGCCAATTGAATCGCCTATCACTTGCCAATTTCCTGAAATCTTGGCATATATCGTATCTAATTCACTATTTACTGCTATTATTGGTACATCTCCACCAATAGCTTGGATTGTGTTTGCTATTCCAACTTGCTGTGGTTGTGGTAATAGTATTGAATTCCATATTTCTGAATTGTTAGCTTTCTCATAAACAATCAAACTTCCACTTGAAGTCAAGCAAGAAAGTATCAATCCATTGTCATCATCGGTTACCAAAGATAGATTCGTGGCAACATCGGACTCAATCGCAATAAATGTAGACTCGATTATTGAGCCATTGATGGTAATTTCACTCAAATTATTTGAGATGCCGTCATCAATCATTGCACTTATCACAATATTGTCGTTGAAATCAATCAAACTAGAAAATGACGGAGAATTAACCAAACCTGAAGTTGTAATGTTTGTTACCGACCATGATAATTCAAACGTGGCTACATTCAATTCTTTGTTAACATCATCAAGGTAGATTATTACTGGGTTACCTGAGTTGTTAACCATAAGAGAAAACGGTGACGAGATATTGGCGTCTATTGTCACGGTTTGCTCGCTCCATCCAGTTTCAGTTAGTTCACTAAAATACAATTTATTAGTGCCCGGCGAATAGTAAGCGATGTAAGATTCCCCGGATAAACCAGTGACTGATGAGATATGCTCAATATCTCCAGCAGTAGTTATTATCTCTGATTCAACTCCTGTATAACCTGAATAAGTTCTAATTTTCAAGCCATCATGGTTATACAGAATCACAGGTGAACCAGAAGAAGTTAATTCAAAATTAGTATCGACATCTAATGATGAATGTTCAGCGATAACGTCTTGTGTGACCCAAGATTTAGATTGTGAATCACTTTGTAAGGACAGCATTTGAGTTTGAACTGTCATCTCAGTAGCATTATACAAATCAAAAATTAGCCGCGGGTTGCCATTGGACGAAGATTGAATCTTACCGTCTAATGACTCCCCTGAGATTGTAACCTCACTAACATCAAACAATTTTCTACTGTAAGATTCAAGATTAAGAAAAACTGTTTGTGATTCATCGACTGATTGTGAATTAAAGAAGAATTCTGACAAACCGTCACCATCCGAATCGCCATGATTTGAAATTGCATGACCAAAACTTGAAGTCCCACCGGCGACGAAATAACTGGTATCATCAATCAAATCACCCGAACCAAGAATTAATTCTACCTTGCCTTGATCAAACCCGCCATTTCGAGTGATAAACATATCATTAAACCCATCATTATTAGTATCACCTGCTGAAGCAAAATTTAGCCCTAACAAGTCATTCGCATCACCAGTCATGCGATATTCTGGAGTTGCTGCCACTCCACTGAGATTACCATAAAACACCCAAACATTTCCACTGTTAAACAAACCTGAAGAATTGTATGGCTCTGAGACAAATAATTCATCATAACCGTCATTATTCAAATCATTAATAATTTGCACCTGATAACCAAATAATGTGTTAGGAGATATGGATTGATAAGAATGGTCTGGATTAGACTCATAGCCTGTACTAGAACCATATCTTACCTCAACAGAAGAATATCCCGAACTATCTTGCAAAGTCCCTGTATTGCCAATAACTAGGTCATTTAAGCCATCACCATTGAGGTCTCCATCCGCTGAAATTGATTGGCCGAAATTACTACCTTGTAACATTTGGTTTGGACTCCCCATTTTTGTCCAAGTCCCATCATTGCTGCCTCCGAAAAATAACTCAACTTTTCCAGTATCAGATGATAACTCATAATCAATTGAACAAACTAAAATCTCATCATACCCATCAGAATTCAAATCATCAACTGTCTCAAGGCAGTAACCGAATTTATCACCTGAAAGTGTTGGTAAGGAAATTCCACCAATTTCTTCAAGAGAGGTAGAAAGACCTGTTGAAGAACCAAAAGCAAACTGAACAAGCCCATCATTTGTGTTTGCTCCAGGCGAGCCAATAGCCAAATCATCAAAGCCATCGCCATTGTAATCTCCCGCAGCCAAGCCATTCCCTAACATTTGTGAATCCATAACACCCTCCCACGTCAAATTAGCAATTGGGCTTAAACCATCTTGTGAACCATAATGTACAGATACACGTCCATTTGCTGTCAACATCTGTGTGTTGCCATCAGCTTCAGAATATGCTAAATCATCAAAGTAGTCTCCATTGAAATCAGCAAATAGAACAACACTTGAAGACGTATCTGATAAATCACTGAGAATTGATAATTTAGGACTTGAACTGAGTTGATTATTTTCGTTGGCTAAAGACCTTTCAATGCGAATTGTTGTTTGATTTTCATCTAATGTTGAAGTGAATAGCTGTATAAGATCAAACTCATCCATTGTTAATCCAATATCATGATGTAATTTTTCAGAGTCAGCAATTATTTGTTCAGAATATTGGCCGTTTGAAATAGTTAGAAGTATTGCTTGATTGGCTTTTGTATACATCAAATAGACATCTCCAGCAGAATTTATTTCAAGCTCAAAATCCTCACCAACTGGGCCTGCATCAATTAATCCAGTTACCCAAAATACACCGGTATAATTGACCCTATACAAAGCACCATTATCATCTCTGAAAACTCCCCATTCAAATTGTTCAGGCGTGATGGCTAATTCTACATTTGTGACATTAACATCTTCAAGTATTGTTCTTGTATGCCATTGATCGCCGTTTGAATATAATGAACTTGCATAAGCGATTTGACCGGCTTTCAGATCAGTCCCATTTGTGTACAACATACTGGAACGACCATTTTCTTTGACTGAAATTGAACAATCAAAGACAGATACACCATCACTTAAGCCAAGTATTTCATCTACTTGCATCAATTTTGTATCTCCTTCAATATTGTTCCAATAATATTGTATTGAACCCTCTTGATTAACCCAACATGCATTGATTTCTTGATTGTTTGAAATTGTGACATCAGTAGCAATTGGTGCTCCAGAAGCAGAATCTTGCAAGACTTGATTACTATAGGAATCCAATTCTGATTCATAACGAATTTGACCTTGATTAATATTGTCAAAATCGATGTATTCTCCCGCTATATCGTAACCAAAGTTTAGATCAAATTCGGATAAAGACTGGCTATTAAATTCCCCCTTTTCATCCACTAATGAAGTAGAATTATCAGTTATATTTCCTCCTACAGATATGCTGACCAATTGTAAAATAAGTAACAAAACAATCAATTTCGCAATAAGCGAGTTTTTTGATGAAGGACCACTCGCCATAGTTAACCGATATTCTGATGGTTGAAAACTATTGTCTAAAATATCCCTATGACCCCCTATGGGGGTCAAACTGAAGATTTAGTAGTATTATTGACAAACCTAGACCTTTTCCAGATATCATGTCGAAGATATTGATTATTGGTAATGCTCGACTTGAAGACTTAACAAAATGGTCTAAATTAATTGGAAAATCAGATTTAATTATCGCTTGTGATGGGGCCATGAAAAATTGTATAGAAAGCAACATTACAGTTGATTTTTTGATTGGAGACATGGATAGTATTGATGAAGAAACATTACAATATGCCAAAACTAAAAACACTGAAGTTTTCAAAATATTAGATCAGCAAAACAATGACCTAAGTAAAGCAATCTTGTTTGCTCAAAGCTTATCTCCGCAATCTATCGAAATTATTGGTGTGGATGGAGGACGTTCAGACCATCAATTTGCCAACTATTTTTCCTTGTTCGAATGTCAAGTTTACACTACACTGCATCTTGATGATTGTATAGTAGTACCGGTCAATAAATCAAATCCTATGAATCGTTCTATAGAATTAGAAAAAGAGTTTTCAGTATTCAGTATTGGACAAAGTTCTGGAGTAAATTTATCGGGCGGCAAGTGGGAAATTAATGACGCTGATTTAACTCCAAGTTCTATCGGATTACACAATGTAGCAGTTGCTGAAAAATTAATGATAAGTTGTAGTG
>DUKP01000011.1:0-2790 GCA_013329295.1 Candidatus Poseidoniaceae archaeon | reverse complement strand
AAAGTTGAGTAATCTGATTTTCCATCCCAGTCTTTGGCTAATTCATCCACTCTCGCAATTTGTAATGTTTTTTCTAAGCCACCCCAATCTTCGATTAAACCCAACTTGAAGGCAGCTTTTGGTGTATACCCTGGTAGAAAGTTACGCCAAATAAATGGTATCCTGCCTGGTGTTATTTTATTGACAACTTTGACAATAGAGGTATTACAAGTAGTGAAAAATGAATGATACCATTCTGCTGTTTCACTTAATTGGTTCATTTTTTGAGCAATTGCAAGTAATAGTTGACGGTCTTTTCCTGGAGGAGTTACTGCGCGAAAAAGATAATCTTTGTTTCCTCTTGCATTAGTTCTCAAACCAAGCAAATCCCTCTCATAACCAATCAACAAATACAACTCATAAGAACGCCATAATCCCTTCCAAGGGTGATACCTCTTACCTTTCACTCGTCTTGCTTCAAATGAAATCGATATGCACCTGCCATCGTTGAACTCAATACTCAGAAAAGTATGCGCTAATCCGTGAATTTTGTGAAAATGATCTACGATAAACCAAACATCTTTGATTTCCCGTAAATCAAATTTGACATTCTCATCCCACTTTTCATCTCTATCCCTTGTGGTTCGCCAAGTGAAATCTCTAATTTTGGTAAACGTAATATGATTTTCTTCAATAATTGCCTTGGATTGAAACTCACAATCCGTATTCCAATCTGCTTCAGTGCTAGGAACTCTTGGCCTTATTCTTGTAAACCAGACATAAAAAAATCTAGCAAAAACAATAATGACTATTGAAATAATGAAAATCGCAATCAATTCACCAATAGTGAAACTTCCTAAATCCAGGTGTTTCACCACCTAACCCAAATTCGAAGTTCATTATCCCACCAATCATGATTGCCATCTGGGTGTTGGCGCCACAATACGCCTTCATCATCTGTAGTTGTGGGTAATCCTTCAGCGTCTGGAGAACCATCAGAAAGAATCATTGGAGTTGGCCCTAAATCACGCATCGTTAAGGTTTCATCATCGTCTTTGACCCTAACAAGAATGAGATATGAAAGAACTACAACAACTAAACCAAGGACACCAATTGAAATCCACCCAACTGATTCGGTTTCAGTATCTTCTCCATATGATCGAGACGGTGCTGTAGATTTCTGTTCTTCTGTTAAATCAACTCCTGGTATCCTCACAATATTGATACCGTCAATTGCACTAATTAGTTCATTATTGATTACTTCTAATGAAATTAAATGCACTCCTGCAGGCAGGGTTGAACAGTCAAACTCATCACCTATATTACCCTCAACCTGTGACCCTTGAATACGCCAAATCTTTTGGAATGGGCTGAAATCAATATCCTCATCAGCTTGTTTTAACATCACCTTACACTCAGTATCTGTAGAATTTCCATTACCAATTACCAGCAAAGAAAAGTCCGGTGCAGGCCTATTGTGAATTGTAATATTGAGCCAATCTTCACTAGTTTGACCAAGATCGTTACGATAAGCCTCTTTCAAAATATAATCACCCGCTGGCCAATGAGAGCAATCCAGTGAATTCTGTGAATCAAGAACTGTGAAAGGTGCTCCAGAAAAAGTTCTAACGCCAGTAGCACCATATCGTGGACCTGTTTCATCGGCAAATATTCTAGAAATTGTACATTCATCACCTGTTTCAATTCGTTGAGGTGCATTTAATGCCAAAATTATCGATGGAGTTTGTAACGCTGGTTTTAGGACATAAGTTGACAATGGTATTGTAGTTATTATGTTACCATCTTGATCAACTACTTGAAGTCTTAAATCATGTTCCCCAGATGCCCATGCATCGTAAACTAAGCTTGCATTTGATTGACCAGAGAAGGTGAATTGTAATATTTCTGTGACCTCTTTATCTTTGTATTCACCAATCAATCGTAATTCCAAATTAGTATTTTCTTGTTCTGTATCAAACACAACTACGACTCTAATTGCGTCATTATCACCATCTTGGTTGGTATCAAGTGTATCATTACGTATAGCAATCAAACTTAGTCCAGCCTCTGCCAATGGGTCTTCATCACCTTCTTCTGCTAGTGCATTGAACGAAAATTGAGTTAATGCAAGCATCGATGATGTTAGTAGGAAGATTGTAAAAATCGAAAATGATTTATTGTTAATCAACAATTTCACCTCCTTCTTGTACTGAATCTTGAGTGATATCGTTTTCTTCTTGTGGCAAATTTGCTGAAAAATCAATTTGCTCCTTTTCATTAAACATCTGTTCCTGTTTGTTCAAGTCATCTTCTTCTCGACCCATCTTGACAACCAGTGCCAATGATGCTCCAAGAATGAAACCAAGTCCAATTATCAAATACGTCAACCAAGATGCTGCTGGGTCTTCACCCATGATAGCAATAGCTGATTTGAATGTACCATATTCATTTGACCAACCATCACCGTTATTGTCAGGACAACCTTGTAAATCTCTTGTAGAATCGCCCGCTTCATTAGGACAATCATCTCTTAATGATCCAAGAGTAACATCTCCATAACCATCACCATCAGTATCTCGCCATTGAAGTGCTTCATTAGGGAAAGAGTCGGCTAAACCAAAAGGATGTGCTTTCCAGTTTTCTGTTGGGTCTGACCAGCCATCGCCGTCAGTATCCCTACAACCTAATCTATCCATCAGCGAGGTGCCCCTTACTTCAGGGCATGCATCTCCTTGGTTACCATCAGCAGCATCGCCAAATCCGTCACCATCACTATCTCGCCATTGCGTAGGTTCATGAATAAATGCATCA
>DUKP01000059.1:28504-28719 GCA_013329295.1 Candidatus Poseidoniaceae archaeon | reverse complement strand
ATTTGGCAACCAATCCAGCCAATTATAATTACTGCAAACATCAATGATATTCCACCACTCATTGGTTCATCCAAATTTGTTACATACCATGCACTAAATGTCATCAATCCAATAATTAAAGCTCCACAAAAAGCAGCGAGTTGTCCGGTTTTTGAATATCCTCCATTGATCCCAGGCTCACATTTTTTAAACGTGGTAATCATTCTAACATTATC
>DUKP01000059.1:16586-28171 GCA_013329295.1 Candidatus Poseidoniaceae archaeon | reverse complement strand
AAGCAACCAAATTCACTAGCAAATGTATCTGCTGCAGCAACAGAAACTGCTGCTCCGAACATCCATAAACCATATTCCCATTCTTCATTTAAGAATGCAATTGTAGCAATTAATGCTGGAATGCCACCATTAGCAAAAACATTCACCCAGCCACGGTGTCCATCATCACTTTCCGCCATATTTCTAGATTTTTTCTCTTCAAACTTCCATTTGGTTGCTAAATGTGAAAAAACCAAGAATGAGAGTAGAATTAGTAGCCAACTCCAGTGACCCAGTAAACCTACCAGAAGACCAATAAATGCAGCAGCAGCAACTCCTGCAGTATCCAAAAATCGAGCTTTAGTTGAGGATATTACCAATACCAACATCACGATAGAAGTGATAATCAAGTTGCCTTGATTGATACCTTCGAGCAGGTAATCCATGGTTTTCCCCAAACCTACTCGACGACGACTAACTTAAATTTGCTTCCCTATATATTACGAGTGTAGGGTGCTTATTGTTGTTGATGAGTGTTTTCCAGCAATGCAAATGGAATAAGTCGTCTCAGAACAAACCATAACAATACAATTAATACTACAATTAATAGTAAATTTACCAAAAATTGAATTATTACTGAAGTATCTTTCAAAAGAACGCCTACAGTCCATAAGGAGCCATTCCAAATCGCGTGACAAATGATTGCTATTGCTACTGCTTTGATTGGATTACTGGTAATCCTTACCATTTTTTCTTGACCAGCAGAAAGCCATTTTGGTAGACGTGGTAATTTTTGAGTCTTTGAAGAAATTATTGGTTGGCCAGATTTTCCATCGAATAAGATCCATTGACTCTCTTTTTGAGTTTTAGATTTATCAAAAACTCCTAAACTTCGTATATGCCACCGTTTGTTGATAACGTATTTGCCAATTGCATATCCCGAAATAGCAGTCCAAGTAGCGTGACCTGGAATTGAACCAATCGCTCTTAGGACAGCAGTAAATACGAAACTTATTGCGGCACCTTCGCCATTCAATATTGAACTCAAGATATAAATCATATTTTCAAGTAATGCAAAACCCAATCCAACAGAAAAACCAATTTGGAAACCTCGTTTAGGGGAATCAATAAATCTGGCAAGAAATAGAACTGCCAACGCTTTTGATATTTCTTCGCCAATTGGTGCAGAAAGGAATAGTATCATTCCATAACCTAGACTATATTCATTAGTGACAGATAGTCCAAGTAAATTGATAATTATTGGAGAGATTAGAGAATTGATTAGTAATGCTGGTAAGGTTGACAACATTCCCGCAATAAGCATCCATTCTCCTTGTCTTCTTGTAGTACTGAGTCCAAAATATTCGTTTGAAGTCGACCACCAAGCGAATACTGGAGTTGAAAATCCGATAATCCATGCCGGTAGTGCTATAATTAAGAATAATAGAATTGTTAAAGAATTAATCCCCATAACTAATAACGGTAGCATGCAAATGCTTGATATTATAGTGCCTGTGATGAAAATAAGCCACAATTGTTTGACACTTGGCATTTCAAGTGGTGCGGTATTATGGATTAAGTGATGCTGTAAAATAGTCGGTGTAGGTGATTGAATCAGTGTCCCTGGAGTAATGTAATGCGCATTACTACCATTACTGCTTGAATCTAATCTTACTATGTGAGCAAGTTTTGGTTTGCGAAGCAATAGGAAAAATAACAAAAATGGTGTTGAGCAAAGAGTGCCAAAAATAACCAATAAAGGATCCATTGGCCCTAAATCCCCATCCATATCTCCATCCACAAAACCAAAAACAACAACAACAAAAATCTGGACAAAGAAAAATAGAATCATTACTGATGTAAGCATCGAGAAAATAGTTTTCCACGGTGAAGATTTTTGTGATAGATACAAATTATTTGGAGCAGGAGATAAACCGGTTTGTGGCACTCCTTGCATATTCTTCCCTTTTTTTCTAATTGGTCCCGCTCAGTTCGCCCATCACTCGTCACTGAAAAAATCAGCAGTCGGCCAAAGCAATCATCACTGCGGGATTGACCCTATGGGTTTTATTTCAATAATTAATCGGAAGTTTACTAATATACACGCATTTTTATGGTAACAAAAATTATTTTGTCACTATGAGCCTCATGGAGTATCTATTTGCACCTAGGAAAGACCATCGCGGTTGGTCAACTCCAAGTGAAGCTGCAAGAATATTTTTCATATTAGGAATGATATTTTCTGGATGGTGGTCATGGCAATTATCAGGAGGTAATATTGTTGTGTTCCTTTGTCTATTGATGCTAATTTCAACATTTTTACTATCTCTTGGCTGGTGGATAATTTCGTTGGTTAGTATTGGATTCGAGCCAAGGGTATTAACAGAATCTGTCAAACTTGCTGACAAAAGCAAGAAGTTACCACTTCACTCGTTTAGGAAGCCATAAGTCCAATCATGCGGCGGTGCAAAAGTTTCTTTGATTGACCTTGGACTAACCCATCGTAATAGATTGAGTGGTGATCCAGCCTTATCATTGGTTCCACTACCTCTAGCTCCGCCAAATGGTTGTTGGCCAACAACTGCACCTGTTGGTTTGTCATTGATATAGAAATTTCCAGCTGAATATCTTAATGCAGCCATTGCCACTTCAATATCGGTACGATTAGAGGCAAAAATCGAACCTGTTAATGCGTATTCAGAGGTGCTGTCACATAACTTTAGAGTTTCAACAAATTCATGGTCTGGATAAATATAAATCGATAGTACAGGTCCAAAAATTTCTTGTGCCATAGATTCATAATTTGGATCTGAGCACACTATTGTAGTTGGTTGGATAAAGTAACCAGTTGAATCATCATAATCTCCACCAGTGATAATTTCACAACCAGAATCTTGCTTCGCTCTATCGATATATCCTGTAATATTATCAAAGGATTTTCGATCAATAACCGCAGCCATGAAATTTGAGAAATCTTTTGGGTCGCCAACAGAAATTTTAGCAACTTCATCGACATAATTATCTTTGATAGAATCCCATACAGATTCTGGAATATATGCTCTGCTTGCAGCACTACATTTCTGTCCTTGATATTCGAAAGCACCTCTAATCAAAGCTACAGTTAGTGCTTGACGGTCGCAATTAGGATGAGCAACAATGAAATCCTTCCCTCCAGTTTCTCCAACGATTCTTGGATATGAACGTAAGTTCTCAAGGTTGTTTGCAACATCCTTCCACATTTGTCTAAACACTGAGGTTGAACCAGTGAAGTGAATTCCTGCCAACATTGGATGTGATAGGCATATATTGCCTACCATGCTTGCCTTACCTGGTATGAAATTAATTACTCCATCAGGCAGTCCTGCATCCATCATTAGGCGCATCAAGTAGTAATTTGATAGGTATGAATTACGGCTAGGCTTCCAAACACCAGTATTGCCCATTATAGCAGCAGATGAAGGTAGGTTGGCAGCAATACTAGTAAAATTAAATGGGGTTACTGAGAATACAAAACCTTCTAGAGGTCTTACTTCACTAGAATTCCACATGCTTGAAGGTGAAACAGGAGGCTGAAGATCTTCGTAAATCTCTCTTGCATATTGGACATTAAATCGCCAAAAATCAATTAATTCACAGGCAGAATCAATTTCTGCTTGATGGCATGTCTTTGACTGATTAATCATCGTGCTGGCATTGATTTTAGCACGATATTCACCTCTAAGCAATTCACTTGCTTTAAGGAAAATCGCACCTCTTGCTTCCCATGGCATGGTTGACCAAGAATCATGTGCGGCTAGAGATGCTTCAATTGCATCATTAACTTCTTTTTCACCAGCCATATGAACTCTAGCGATAACATGACTGTGATTATGAGGCATTACCTGTTCTACTACATTGTTAGTATAAACTTCAACACCGTTGATAATACATGGAATGTCAACAATTTCATTGCTTTGTCTAAGTAATTCAGACTTTAGTTCAGCACGTTCTTTACTCCCCGGCAAATACCCTAGTACAGGTTCATTCACAGGTTTCGGCGGTGTTGGTACATTATTCACCATGTACCGCCCTGTAATAGCCGTCTATTGAATTTCACCCTAATGTAGATGAGCAAATTTTTGCCTTATCTTGGCGATTTTCGGACCAACAACAGCCATACAGTAGCCTTGATTTGGATTTCTAGCATAATAATCATGATGATAATCTTCAGCGATTGTGAAGTTAATAGGTTCCTCAATTGTAGTAACAATCTTATTGTCAAAAACAGGTTGCATTTCAGCAATTTTTTGCTCAGCGATTTCAAGCTGATTTGGATTTATCGGCATTATACAACTACGGTATTGTGTGCCAATATCATTGCCTTGGCGGTTCAGTTGAGTAGGGTCATGAACTGTGAAAAAAACATCTAGAATTGTATCAAATGATATAACAGATTCATCAAATTTTACTTCAACAATTTCTGCATGTCCTGTAATTCCATCGCATACAGAGCGATAATCTGGATTTACCATTTCTCCACCAGCATATGCTGGTAATGCAGAAATTACACCTTTCATTCGTTTAAATGCCCCTTCTGTGCACCAAAAACAACCACCGCCTAACAATGCTCTTGCCATGAAAAACCTGTAATTGATTTAAGTTATCAAATCTCGTATTCTAAACTAAAAATTTTAGTTGGAAAACATCAGTTCAAATATGGAATTCTAACCCCGAGCAACATGGAGTGGTCTACAGACCCAAAAATGCTTGAAGGTAGAGCATTTTACAAATTAGGAGAAGCAGTCCATGACCACCATAAAAAAGTTCTAATTATCGGAATTTTGTCTTGTTTGATGTTAGGTTCTCTAATTTCTATGGGGCCAAACTGGGCAGAATCTTGGGGCGAGGGAGATCTAGAATCTGTTGAGGCAGGGGACTTGCAAAAGAGTGCTTTTGCATCTGAAGATGAAGGAAACAAGTCAGAGAACTTCATTCTATTGATTAACCATCCGAATCTAAACGATTCTTCTCCAGAATGGCGAGCAGCGGTGATTTCTGCTTTAGCCGACTTTGCAGTTATGGATGATGTCACAATACAGTACTCTTGGGAAACTTCTGGAGAAAAACGAGACAATTTTGTCTACCAAGATGAAGATGGTTTTTGGGCTAAAAACAAAGTGAAAATTTCTATAGAACGGAAAGAAGCAAAGGCAATTTATGATGAAAACTGGGAAAATATTGATGTAGATTCTGAATTTAATTCATGGCGTACAGGAGATTTAGCAATCGATGTTATTTTTGATTCTAGAATTCAAGATGATTTAATCAAAGCAGAACTAATTTCAGGGCCTTTGTCACTGATTATATTAGGCATAGTTTTTGGCACTATAGTTGCTGCAATATTACCTATTGGAGTTGCTATGCTGACGGTCATTTCAGCCATGGGTGTGACCATTTGGCTTTCCAATATCACCGATGTAACCCAATATGCGCTTAACATAATTACACTGATAGGAATAGGAGTATCGGTTGATTATTCCCTCTTTATGGTATACAGATTCAGAGAGGAATTGGGTCATGGCAGAGATTCTCGAACTTCAATTGCAATGACAGTTGCAACAGCTGGTAAAGCAGTATTTTTCAGCGGAATAACTGTTGCAATTGGCTTAATGGGTATGCTTTTCTTCGAAAATACTGGACTTCCAAGTTTAGGAATTGGAGGAACATTAGCAGTGAGCATAGCCATGCTATTCTCTATTATTGTGTTACCAGCAATCTTGGTCATTTTAGGAACAAAATTAGATAAAGATGTATTTTTGTTGAAGTTGCCGATAAGAAAAAAGCCGTTTAGAATTCCTAATAAAATCAAATTTGCATTTTCTACTGAAGGAGAGAAAGAAGACGGAGCATGGGCAAGGATTGCTAATTTTGTAATGAAACGTCCATGGGCCGTATTGATTCCTACACTCGTCATTCTATTAGGTGCGGGTTTACCATTTTTACAGGCTGATTTTTCTATTGCTTCAAGAGATGCATTACCTCCTGATGATGAAACCAGAATAGGCTTTGAGTTAATAGATGAAAAATGGCCAGAAGGTGCAGTTAATCGAGCAATGATTGTAATCGACTTTGATGGAGAAGACCCTCTTGAAGAAAATAATCTGGTTACAATGTATCGTTGGATGAAGAATTATTTAGATGATGATCGAGTAATTAATGCTTCAGGATTTGCGTTGCCTAGTGAAAATATGAGTGAATCAGAAGTACTCCAGTTTTGGCAAACTCCTGATGAATTTTTAGATAATGATACTATTGCTAGCCGAGAATATCTTAGAGACCAATTTATCTCTGAAAATGTTACTTTTGTCATATTTTCACTGACAGGAACTATCACTGGAGAAAGCAGCAGGGATTTTGTATCGGACGTTAGGTCAGAAAGAGGAGAATTACTATCAGAATTAAACACTGGAGATGATGGAGTTCTAATGGTTGCCGGGTTTGCAGCATACAGTTTAGATGTTCTTGATGCGATTATCGATAATCTTCCGATTGCGATAACATTTATTCTAGTCGCAACCATTCTACTCATATTTATTCAAGTTAGAAGTGTAATAATTCCAATTAAGGCGATTATAATGAATATTTTATCTGTTTCAGCGTCATTTGGTATGCTGGTATTTGTTTTCCAATGGGGTAATGGAGCTGAATTACTAAACTTTACACCCCAACCAATTGAAACAACAAATCCAATAATTCTATTTTGTATTGTATTTGGTTTATCAATGGACTATGAAGTTTTGATGCTTTCTAGAATTCATGAAGAATGGGAGCGTACAGGAGATAATACACTTGCAGTCGCAAATGGACTTCAGAAAACAGGCCGTTTGATTACTGGTGCTGCAGCTATTATGGTAGTCGTATTCAGTGCATTTGGATTATCTTCAGTAGTAATACTAAAGCAAATAGGATTTGGTTTAGCATTGGCAATTCTTCTAGATGCAACAATAGTTAGGGCGCTAGTAGTCCCAGCAACAATGAGGCTTATGGGCAAGGCAAATTGGTGGTCGCCAAAATGGATGGATAAGTTATTTCCAGTAAAGAAGAACAATAACAAAGACGATTTAATTGAAGATTGATTTTCTTCAAAATCTCTTTTTAATTAATCGATTTAGACTATTTATGTCAGAACCTATTTACAGTCCCGATGGTAAATTTATGTGGAGTGGTTCCGAATGGATTCCTGCACCTCCAAAGGCTAGTCAGACTTTGAATATGCAAGATTCAGTAGTTGGTGGAGATGTTGTTCATAATACAGTAATTAACAATGATGTTGATGCAGTTACAAATGCAGTAATAACTGCATTGGAACGCTTAGGGATGGTTAACAAAAATCAGACTAGTGTTCAAGTCGAAGAAATGATACAATCACCAATAATTCCTGAATTAGAAGTTGGTACGCATGTCGAATACTTCAGTCCGACAAATGAACGATGGCTAGATAGATGTACTGTTACTAAGATAAATGATGATGGAAGTTATGATGTAGATGTACCAAAGAGTAGTGGTGTAGAATCAAAGCAAGGTTTGCTTATTGGAGATGGGCCAAGAAATATTCGCCGTGCGGATGATGCATTGAACAAGGGAGACAGAGTATTAGTTAACTGGAAAAACTATGGCACTTATTTCCCAGGTAAAATCGCTGAAGTACAACCACACCACACCTATATGATACACTTCGATGATGGTGATGTTGAGTCTGGAGTACCTCCTTCAAGAATTGCTAAACAACCAGATTCAGAAGCGACTCAAGCCTATGTTGAACAAATCTCGAAAGAAGAACAAGAATTGATTGATTCGTTTAAGGTATTTGACGAAAATAATTCAGGAACTATTCATGCTAGCAAATTATTCGAAATTTTAACACAGATGGGTGATCCATTAGACGTTTCTGAAGCTCAAGAAATGTTTAACGAAATGGGAATTTCAATGGATTCAGAATTGAACTATAAGGATCTTGCAAAAATAATGGTTCAACCCTTTGAAGCTAAATCTGAAGTAATCATTCAAAATGCAAAAATAATCGGTGACTCATTACATGGATTTGTACATGGGCATCCCAAATTGGGCGATACTGAAGTAAAGACATCTGCTATTTTGAGCATGACTTATGATAATAGAGCAACTGCTAGAGTTGAGACAAATAATACGATTTACATTGTAGGCCCTACAGGTTGGGAAATTAGACCACAAGACCACCCATTTAACAAATCTGATTATGCTGCAGGACAGCAGGTAAAAGTAGAATGGAAAGGTAGTTGGTGGGATGGATTAATTCGCGAAGTCAAAGGCGATAATTATCTAATTCATTACGTTGGATTCGATTCTAGTTGGGATGAATGGGTTGACGATTCAAGACTTCAAAATCTGTAATCAAAACAGGGGTTTATGTTCTCTAATAGTTTGTTTACAACATGGTTGACGAAGAGATAGATTGGTATTTCGTATGTTATGATCAACTTAACCATGATATTTTTCCTTGGTCTAAGGGGGATAGAACTAGTACCGGTTTGATTTTCATTGAGTCTGAAGCCAAAGGTAAATCACTTAATTTTCACAAACAGAAATTGGCATTATTATTGTCTAATATGAGACATTTTTCTAAAGAAGCACAAGAACTTGGACATCCGATAAAGTATCTTTACACTTCAGGGAACTATCATGATTTACTGTTTAAAGTGTCAAATGATTTAGGTCCGATTAATGTTGTAATTCCTGCAGAAAGAAGTATGAGAATTGAACTTGAACCGTTATTTAGTACTGGCAATTTGATACGACATGAACACAATGGGTGGCTAACAAAGCGTGAGTGGTTTGTCGAATCAGTCGGAGTTAAACCACCATTTAGAATGGATAAATTCTATCAAAGGGTGAGAAAAGAAACCGGTATTTTGATGGAACAAGGAAAACCAATAGGAGGCAAGTATAGTTTTGATGCTGATAATCGCATGCCATGGAAGGGTAATCCAGAAACTCAAGAAGAATTACGATTCTCAATAGATGAGATAGACGAATCTGTGATGAAATTAGTAAATCAGAAGTTCTCAAACCATCCCGGTGAATGTGATTTAAGTAAAGTTCCTACAAGTATCGAACAGCAACATCAAGCATTAGATTGGGCCATCAAAAATTTGCAGCATTTTGGAAAATATGAAGATGCAATGAGTAGTAAAAGTAGATATTTATTCCATTCTAAATTAGCGATTTCAGTAAATCTTCACCGACTTTCACCACAACAAATTGTGGAATTAGTTATCTCCAATAATGCACCGATTAATAGCATTGAAGGATTTTTCCGACAAATGATATGGCGAGAATACGTCAAGCATATCCATGATGTAACAGACGGCTTTAGAACTCTTGATGTATTTGATAAACGATTAGATCAACCAAATTATTTGCATCAGAATAATCCTCTCCCTCAAGCGTTTTGGGGGGCAAAAAGTGGATTTAATTGCTTAGATTTGGTTGTAGAATCAGTCTTAGATGAAGGATGGACTCATCATATACCTAGATTGATGGTTCTGAGTAATTTTGCTAGTTTACTCGATATTAATCCAAGAGAATTAACTACTTGGTTTCACGAAGCTTTCATTGATGCTTATGATTGGGTAGTTGAGCCAAACGTATTGGGTATGGGGACATATTCTCTTGGCCCGGCAATGATGACAAAACCATATGTTTCAGGAACACCATACATCAATAAAATGTCAGATTTTTGCAAAAATTGTAAATTCAATCCAAAGAAAGATTGCAAGGTTTCAAATCTATATTGGGCTTTTCTTGAACGGCATAAAGAATCATTTGAAGGTAACATAAGGTTAGCAATGCCCCTTAGAAATCTTGCCAAACGTAGCGATGAAAAAAAGCAACAAGACATTAAAGCATTCACAGAAATACTTTCTGCATTGAATAAAAGTCAAGAGTATTCATCCAGTCAGATGAGTTTAACTCATTAGTTGAGACTTACTCGGTGATGTCATGAAACCCACTGACTCATTAGAAATCGGTCGAGGTTTCGTCTTGAAGAATCGTAGTTTGCTTGCAGCTATGACTAACAAACAAAGTAATGAAGATGGTACTTTGTCTGATGAAGAAATAACCTGGCTAGTTCGCAGAGCAAAAGGAAACTTTGCAATTACTACTACTGCTGCTGCAAATGTAACTGAAACAGGCAGAGGCTGGGAAGGCGAAATGGGGGTTTGGGGCGATCACCAACTTCCAGGATTAACTAAATTAGCAACACTACTAAACAGCCACGAAACAATCAGTCTAGTTCAATTATTTCATGGTGGAATGCGTGCTCCAAGAGAAATCAACGGTGTTCAGCCTATTTCTGCAAGTGAAAATACTGAACCAAATATGAAAGGAGAATACACTAGGGAAATGACCTCAACCGAGGTAAAAGAAATGATTCAATCATTTACAGATGCTGCACTACGCTGTGAAAAAGCTGGCTTTGATGGAGTTGAACTTCATGGTGCTCATTCCTACCTAATATGCCAGTTTTTGGGCGCAAAAACCAATCGAAGAAATGACGAATGGGGTGGTGATATCCACGGGAGAAGTAAGTTTTTGAAAGAAATCATCAAATCCATTAGAAAAGTCACAAACAAAAATTTTCTAATCACTGTACGCATATCTCCGATTATTGAGAAGGCAGGAATTTACTTAGAAGACAGTCTTGAACTTGCACTTTCTTTGTGCCAGATGGATATTGATATGCTACACATCTCATGTTGGGATGTTTTCGAAGAAGTTGGAGATGGTAATGAAGAAAGCCTAACAAAACGATTTAGCAATGTAATACCAGCAGATTTTCCACTTATCTCTACTGGTGCGGTTTGGGATACAAAAGAAGCACAATGGTTGATGGATGAAGGCGCAGATATTGTTGGTGTTGCCAGAGTAGGTATTGCACATCCAGATTGGCCACAGAATCTAATTGATGAAAATTACCAACCACAAAGACCACCATTTAGTGTAGAACATTTGGCAAGTGTTGACTTAAGTCCTGTATTTATCGATTATATGAAACGATGGAAAAACTTCGTGAAAAAATAAAAAGTTGAATTTTAGAATTGTAGAAGTTGACATATTTGAATTTCAAAAAAGCATCATTAGGTTTCGAATTTGTGGGTTAAAGGTCTACCAATCTTTTGAGCCATAAAACGGATTAGTCCCCAATTTAGACGACGCCACCAAGATAAATGTGATGTCTTGACCATGGTGAATTCTTCATTTGTCACACCGCCGCGTAATTGCTTGAATTTATTTGCCCCGGAACTCGCATGCCGGTGGAAATTACAATCTGAACTGGTTCTAGTGATTTTGGCAGTAATAATTCGGTACAGAACATTTGCATTTGGGTGATGATGATCATAACCCAAAATCGGCGTGGTTGAAACTTCGTCTACAACCTTCATGCCTAATACTCCAATGATTTGGTCTCCGTCGAATAATAATTGATAATTCAAAATTTTCCGATTGGAACACTCGTAATGAAATAATGGCGTGAAACGAGGGTTATTTTTGGAATATTTACCTAGGTATAATTGGTTATATAAATC
>DUKP01000059.1:0-16188 GCA_013329295.1 Candidatus Poseidoniaceae archaeon | reverse complement strand
AAAGCCCAACTTTTGTTCAAGTTTTTCATCACGTAGAATTTGTCGCCTTTTTCCTTTTTGGAAGAGCTCGATTGGTTTGTGTGGAAACAACAACACATTGCGAGCAAACATTGGCTTGAATCCACATCCTATTAGAGCATCATAATCATTAGAATTTAGGCCCCGGTTAACCGAGCGAACTAAAATCGCATGTTTTGGATTTGATTTTTCAACCTCTGATACAACTTCTTCCCATTCTTTTGCTCTCAACCCCTTAGGAAAAAGATTTGTTGAAAGACCAAAATTATTGATGGTAAAGGCTTGGTCTACCTTTGCAAAGCGCAGAAAAAAGCCGATTAACCATAGCGGAGGCATTAATATCAACTTTGAAAAGCGAAGACCAACTATATCCATTTCTTCCCTTAAGTAATGATAATAGTGAGTAAAAGTAGAAATCGTGTAGCATAATGTTTCTTTAGTCATATGATTTTTAGTGTATGGAACCAACTTATCTCCAATAGATATCAATCCAGATTCACATTCTAAATTGTCAGCAAGATTTGCCCATCCATGTTGACGAATCATTTCATCCCACCCCTGCACTAAATCAAGGTGAGAGAGAGTTTCCATAGCGTAATCAGACCAGACCGAATATTACATTTTTTCGCCGGCTAAAGGATTTGTCATAGCCATACTTTATTCGATACATCAAGGTGGAAAGTTCATGGCAAAGGTACTTGTGACATGTGCAAGAAGTCCTGCAGCCATACACCTCGGTAGATTGTTGCATGAATCAGGGCACTCTGTTATTTTGGCAGATACTAAGAGATTTCACTTGGGTAGATGGAGATCTTGGCCAAACAAATGTTTGCGTCATCCATCGCCTCGTTTCGAGAGCCAACAGTTTTCGCAGTGGTTGCAACATGTTGTGAAAACAGAAGCCATTGATTGTGTAATCCCAGTATATGAAGAAACCTTCCACCATGGATTGAACCTTGGGACTTTAGATTGTGATCACTTCTGTTCAGATATCGAGACTTTGAATAGATTACACAATAAATTTGAATTCATTGAATTTGCAAAAAGCATAGGTATTGATGTTCCTGAAACGATTTTGGTAAAAAATATCTCACAAATCAAATCAAAACTAACTCCAGATCATATTCTAAAACCGGTGTATTCAAGATTTGGTGAAAATGTTATTATGAAGCCTGATCTAAACAAATTAAAAATTGATGTAAGTGAATCAAACCCTTGGATTCTTCAAAAAAGGCTAGGTGGAAAACAATACTGTTTGCAAGGAATTTGCAAAGATGGCAAAGTTTTGTCATGCGTGGCATACTCTAGCGAATTTACCGTTTCTAAAAGTTCAGTTTTTTTCGAGAAAACCGGTAAAGGGGACTTAGGTGGTATAATCGAAAAAGTCGCATCAAATTGTAACTACACTGGATTCCTTTCATTCGATGTTATACTTGGCGAGGACGGAATAGTACGGCCAATAGAATGCAATCCCAGAGCAACCAGTGCATTACATCTGTATTCCACTAAAGATAAGATCGATAATGCAATCTTGAATGGAGAAGTAATCCAATGCACTGGATCAAGTCGAAGATTGGTTTTGCCAATGTGGATAAACCTCGTATCTAACCTCTTTAAAAAAGGTCATTTCAAGAACTGGAGAAAAGCAATCAAGAGGTCTAAATCGGTAGAATGGAATGTCTTTGACCCTCGGCCTGGATTTTTACAATTGATTTCACTGCTCGGATTTACAATGGTTGCTCTAAGACGTAGAATTTCTTTGATTGCTGCAACAACCTACGAATTCGAATGGAATGGTAAATGACTGTCGGCTCAATCTTTTTTTACTGAGAAGAAACGAGAATTGCTTAGGTGGTTGATTTGAACACACAAATAAGTGGATTCGCGTGTTACCTTCCACCAAATCTCAAAACAAGCGAAGACACCATTCCTTTTGGCACACTTCCTAGAGGAATCGACTTCAAGCGATTGACCAAAATCGAGTCTCATCATGAGGTCTTAGAAGGCCAAGGTTCGCTAGAACTGGCAGTAGAAGCTGCCAACAAAGCGATTGAAAGGTCAGGGGTGTCTAAAGAGGAGATTGATTTAGTGATTTCTTGCTCGGTAACCAAGTTGAATTCCAAACTTCAAAATTTGATCGAACCATGCCTAGCATCTAACATCAGTACAGCACTTGGTATCAATGCTCAAAATTTTGATGTAGCCAACGCTTGTTCAGGAATGGTTACAGGATTACTGATTGCAGATAGAAAAATTAAGGCTGGAAAAATTCGTAATGCACTAGTGGTTTCAGGAGAATATCTGACCGGTGCTTTGTACGAAGCACTAGGTAAAAACCTGCTATTAAATCCAAAAGCGCTTGCAAGTTTGACCATTGGTGATGCTGGAGGAGCTTATGTCATTTCTAGAAGCGAAGAAGATAGAATTCGATTCTTTGAGCCAATAACATTGGCGCAATATAGCCAGCTGTGTATTGGTGATGCTGCCATTGGTAGACCAGGTCCAGCGATGAGAACAGAATCTAGAAAACTTCAAAATGCTGCACTTTCAAATCTAGGAGAATATCTTAAACGTGATATTAAGAGTCCAGAAGAATGGAGTTCACATCAGCATGTTATTTCTCATCAAACTACACCACGGGCGGTCGAAAAAGGCGCATTAGTTATTGGAAAAGCCTTGGGTCACTCAGAAGCAGTTCGCTCGATTAATGACACAGGAAACACAGCATCTACCTCTCATGTAACCGTTTTGGAAAAATTGCTTGAAGACGGAAAATTGGAATCTAATCAGAAGATTTACTTCATTGCCTTCGGTTCAGGACTATCACTCATTGGCATGAATTTTTATCTCCCCTTGGGGGTTGAAAAATGGTAGGTATTTTGGCATTCAGGTTTGAGCCAATCAACAAAAAATCCTTGTTAAAATCATTAAAGGGTATTACTCATAAATTGTGCAAGCAGCATCAAATAGATTTGCAAGATATCGGTTTGATTGTACACACCGGGACATATCGCCAAAATTTCCGTCAAGAACCTGCCTTTGCAGCCCATTTACAACAAGCCCTCAAAATTGGATGTGAAGATATAAGCTCAAGCAGCAAACATGTATTCTCCTTTGATGTTCTTGACGGTAGTTGTGGCCCTCATCATGCACTAGAAACAATCGCAGACCTATTGCCGACAATGGATTGTAAGTATGCTCTGTTCACAGCGGGCGATTATCGCCCAAACAAAGAAACTGAATGGAATCATAACCCAATATCATTTGTAGCCATTATTTCCAAAGATGGACCATTGGAAATTCTTGATTGCAGTTTTGATTACAAACAGCAAAATGGTTTTACTTCCACAGCAATAATGAACAAAAAATATCATTCAGAAGCATTTACTTCTGATCCAGAAATTACCAATCATCGTATTGAAGACGATATATTTATTGCATCCTCAGAATGGCTTTCAGGTGAGCAAGTATCTCGTTTTTTCGAATGGGCAAAATCAAAGAACGGAATCATCACACATCGCATCAAGAATCGAAATGGTAGGGTCTCTAATTTGAGATGGAGGGTAAATATTGAATAGACCAAGATTCGTCTATTTCTTCTGTATCTTCTTAACACTGTACCATCTAATTGCCAGATTGGGACTCTCAATCGATATTCAATGGCATTTAGATGTGGGTAGGGACAGAATGTTGACTCCACCTCATGTGATGATTTTGGCAGGATTTCCGTTCTGTATATTGTTTTCATTATACTATTTATTTATCAATACAAAAGACTACAAATCTGGCAAAGAAATTTCAGGATTCAAAATATTCGGATTTGTTGCCCCAGGTTCTGTTTGGATGATTTTACTTGGGATGTTTTCAATTGGAATAGGTGCGATTTATGATGATTATTGGCATGCTCAATTTGGTATCGACACCACTGTGATAACTCCACCACACATGTTTACATTATTCGGCGGAATGTTGGCTGAATTTGCCAGTGTTTTGTTGGTTAGAGATTTGATGAAATATGATACTGAGAATCAATTCAGAGGCAAAAATGTTCTTGCAGCGATACTCCTGTGGACTTTATTATTACATGGAAGCTTCGCATTTTTGAACTTCATTGACCCTCGAGCAGCAACAATTTCGGTTTTCGGATTTACGACGATGTTACATCTATACTTTGGGCCAATAGTTGTAATTGCAATATTGCTAATTGCTAAGCAATGGTTTGATCCTAAAGTAATCTATATTCTCGGCGGATTTACCTTCGTAATCCAAAGTGCTATGTTCATTTTTATTCCTATCACAGTAGACATTCTAATGGGTCCTTCACACACTTATCGTCCAGGTGCTCCAAACACAGTATGGGCTGCACATTGTGTTACATACCTTTTCGTCTTGGTCGCATTTGTATTTGCAAAATTCGATTTGGCTAATCGTCCAAATTTACTGGTAATTGTTGCATTACTAAGCGATGTAATTTTCTCACCTTTTCTCCCGGTCTTTTATCCATCAAAAGTGGGACTTTTGGTCACAATGGCGAATTTGGTAATCGCATTCTTATTGCTCAGGCTTAGCATACCTTTAATTCTCAAATACTTTGCAAGAATCCTTTCTTCGCTAGAAAGTGGAATCATTGAATTCAAACCAAGAACAAAATCTCTTGCGATATTATTGGTTCTATTATTCATAACTCCGGTCAGCGCACATGACAACAATTTCGAGGAAGGTTCAGGATTTGATGCTCCAATGCGCATCGAAGTCGAAATAGATGGAATTGAGGTCTGGGTAGAATTCATGCTTTGGCCACCAAAAGCACCCCAATCATGTGAGATTCTATTAGTTGCTGAAGACAATGAATCGCGCATTGATAAAATGTGGACAGAGATTGTCTATCTTGATGATAATGGCGAAGTAAGGATGATTCAAGAATTCAAACAATATCCTGGGCAATCTATCTGGTTTGGTGAAAATTATTTCACATTCAGCGGAAATCAAACATTGGAGATTAAGGCGTCGATTGCTGGTGAAGAGTTTAGCGATCATATCACATTAGAGGTCGACCCTCCAGCCTCAATTCCAGTTTGGCTAGCTTGGACACTTTCTTCTATTTGGGTGTTTACAATATATGCAATACCATATTTTGCTGCTGGAATGCGGAGGACGTTAGAATGCGAAGAATAAGAAGGAGGTTTTAACTCTGGATTTAATTTTGTTTATACCGCTCCTTTCTGCTTTAGTTTTGATTTTTGTTTGGTTAATGAAAAAGTACACAAAAACTAGCTTTTATTTTGTTACACTATTCTCAATATCAGTAATGCTGTTTGGAGCTTATGAGGATCTAAATTTGTTTTTTAGATTGAAAGTTATAGTTGTTGTTTTTCCAATTATATGTTTTGCATACTTGCAAGGTTTCAACTTTAAGATAAAAGAAAATTCTTTTCTGATAGGTTTTTTAGAAATTGTTCTACTTCTTAATATTTTGATACCGGCAATTTTTTCTTTGTCATATTCGGATTATGCAATTTTTTTGATGGGGCTTTGCTTGATACTTTCGATGCCGAATTTTGAACTCAACAAAAACGGATATTTAGGGTTCAATGACCCGTTATGGAGTTGCGTATACACTTTTACACTAATTTTAGGATTCCTTAGATTAGATGGGCATACTGAGTACATTATACCTGGAATTATCATTTTAACTCTCGGTATACTTCTGCCTGTCTTTACGAAAAACTGGTTTGAATGGTTAAATTTTAGAGTCTACAGCCTTTACCTAATCATAACACTTGATCTAATTGGTAGGGATGGAAATCTTGGATTTTACGAATCAATTTTGCCAGGTTTAGTTCAATACACTAAACTAGATAATACTATCAATATAATTGCAACATGCTTATGCATGATAGCTTGTTTGACATTGGTGTATAAAAGGGTGAGAGTTCAACAACCAATTAAGTTAAAAAATTAATTTGGTAGTATAATCTATTGAATTATGATACAAAATATCCCAATAGGAATGCGATTGACAATTTCATTGGAATGAAAATATTCCTAAGGCTTTGTTTTGGCTTAATCATTTCTTTTTTTGTCAATCCTGTTTTGAACCAGTAGGTCATATTGATGTTCAAGTCATCAACATGTTCCACAAAATGGAACCAACCTGAAGGGATGAATAGGATGTCACCTTCATTCAACTCAACCATTTGAGGTTGACAGTTTTGTTGCTGAATTGAGTTGAAATCACCTTTTTTAATATCATGAAAGAATGAAAAAGGATGCATGCTCATCGCTTTGAATGTTTTCAAATATTTCCAGTCTTGAGGGGGGAACATCAAAAACTCTTTTTTTCCTTTGATTTGAAAGTTCAAATTATTGTCGAGAGAATTATCATAATGAGTGATTGATTGAATTCCACCTCGACTTAACCAAAAACCAACAGTGGATAGTCTTGATCTTGAAATCAATGATTTTTCACCCCCGTGTTCATGCAAAACCTCTTGAGCATGAGACCATAAATCTGACCATTGTTCAACTACTGAATCTTTTGTGAAAATATATGTGTCAGTGCCAGATAACATTGTCCTCGACTGTTTAAGGTTTAAAAATTCATTTAGCGTAATTTTCTTTCCACTTAGCGACTTTGCAATGTTCAAAATACTATCTGATGGATCTATGAATCTTCCAGTTGGAGACTTTCGTAAGCAAACTTGGCTTTGACCCGCATGTTCTCTTAGCCAAGATTCACCCAAAATATCTTGAAATGAATAGATTGAATCTTGAGAGAGAACACACGGTGTGTTATGTTGAATAAACTCACGAAATTCGTTGAATGAAGAGGCAATCTTAACCTGCTTAACTTTGGGTATTTGGGTGACAACCTCATCTTCACCTTGACTTACCATGACAATGACACACAACTCTACTGATTAATTATTACGCCAACAAATCCTTGCTTTCAATATCTTAAATTATGTCGATTTAATCAAAGGTGGTGGACGTGACGAGATTTGAACTCGTGGCCTCTACCATGCCAAGGTAGCGATCTTCCAACTGATCTACACGCCCATAGGGTTTGTAATTCGTTCCAAAAGCATTCCCACGATAAGCATTTTCAATTAGCATACAGTTCATGAAGGGTCGATATGTCGACATTGCATGGCGGACTCTGGGATGCTTTCAGACACTCCAATCCCAGAGGATGAACCATATTTTCCCGAAGGAGCCATAGTCGATTCCTTAGCTGTTCTTTCAGGTGTTACAGATGCAGTTTTTATGCCATGGATAGAGGATAGAATTAGTTTGATTTGGCTAGAACCTAATGATGATCGCTTAGGAATTACAAGATTTGAAGAGGGCTCAACTGAATTAAATCGAAGACGCAGATTAAGACTAGATCCTGGTAAAGTAACTATTGGCTTACATCCAGCATTGCTCGAAGATGAGCAACTTTATCGCCATACTTTTGTCCATGAGTTTCTTCATGCTGCAGGACTTACACTTCATACTCCATTACACGATGAATTAACCAACAAAGTTGCTCCAACTCCAAAAATGTCAGAATCGCCATTACTTCAACGGCTTCGAGATTCTGTTCTTGGAGATCTAAAAGTAAAAACTTGGTCTTGCGAACATTGTGGTTACACTTGGGATAGAACCACAGTTAGAAAACCAACTCGTTGCCATAAATGTGCTCGTCCGTTGTGAAATAGCATCCTCAAAGTTCATCAAAGAGATACTTTTCGGGTGGTTTGGACGTATAGTGTAGTTGGATATCACTCTGGCCTTCTAAGCCGGCGACCCGGGTTCGAATCCTGGTACGTCCGCCACCTAAATATCTCAAATTTAGTTGCTGTCGCTAAATTTCTTACATCAAATCTCCCGATGCTCTCATATATGGCATGTATGTGGGTTGGTTGTTCACCATGAAGAGAGGCTCACGTGCTTGGAAGAAATCTGGTAATCAAAGATGGAAGTGGCGCAAGAAGAAACTGCGACGCAGAAAGCGTGCTCGCCGACAGGCTAAGAACTGATTCTGAAGGTGAACCGAGGGAGTATAGTATAGCTTGGTAGTATCGCGGGCTCCAGTTGCACAGGAATGAAGACGAGTGGGTTTGCTGAAGTTGATGACCAACTGGAGCGCCGACCTGTTGCATCCTGCTAACCTTGCCCATAATATGGGCGGTTCCAGAAGAAATCCGCTGGGGGGGGTTCAAATCCCTCTGCTCCCACCAATTAACAAAACATGAATATCTTGATGTGTGATTGGTTTTTGCTTGGGTTGAGGGAGAGTTATGAAGCGACTATTAGCAGTGTTTCTGTGCGCAGTCATCTTTTTGCCATTAACCGGTTCAATTTACGATCAACCTGTTTACAATAGAGCCAATTGGTCGTCAATTGATGATTCTGGAATTCATTGGATGAATCTTGAAGATACTTACCAAATTCCCATACAAGCTGAACCATCATGGGTAGAAGATAATCCAGAATGGTACGAAAGGTCAATCTATGATGAAAATAAAAACGCAATCCATGATTCTATAGAAATTTCAGAAGTCCCAGTAGGCATGGGTATTTCTTACAATACTGAAGTCTCAGAGACTCATATCGCTCAATTAGAGCAGTTAGGAATCGAAGTTGTTGACGTTATTGAAGCGATAAACTCGGTTCTTATTGGAGTCCAAGAAGTATCATTAGCACAGACATTGGTAGAACTTCCTAATGTTGTCATGGTACATCATTATGGTACTGTGGTATTCTATGGCGACATCCAAACACCCAATGTTAAGGCAAGAAATTCCTCAATATATCCTGACGCAGCATGGAACTTTGGCGTTACAGGTAAAGGTGTAAACATCGCAATGGTCGATACAGGAGTAGATAATGAACATCCCGGATTGGTTGGAAAGTTCGTTGCTGGTTATGATGCAGTTTGTTATTTACACACCGATCCAACTTGTGTTGCAGCAGGTCTTGGAGCCCGTGAGACAGACGGTTCTTATGACCCAGATGATGGTAATCAACACGGTACAGCTTGTATAGGGATGTCATCGGCTACGGGTATTGAAGCAGATGGTAGTCAAAGCGAGTTTTATGGTTCAGCCCCAGATTCCTCTCTTGTCGATGTTAGAATAGGTACTGATGTTGGAGCAGGGCCATTTGAAAATTATCTTCTTGAACAAGAATTCTATGAGTCAGCGATGAATGGAATTCAGTGGATTATTGATAACAAAGATACTGCTTGGGCAGGTGTTGATGAAAGTCTGCATGGCATTGATATCATTTCTTTATCTTGGGGAATTACTTCTCACGAAGATGGTGGTTCAGATGGAACAGATATGCACAGTATGATTCTTGATGTTGCAATGGAAGAAGGTATTGTAGTCAGTGTTGCGGCAGGAAATGATGGGCCTAGTAATGATGGTCTTTCGGGCATGGGCTCTTCAGACCTTTCGATAACTGTTGGCGCTACTGATGATGGCAATACTATTACTAGAGATGACGATACAATCGCTTCTTACTCATCCCGTGGCCCTAGAAGAGATAATGGTGATGGCAATCCCCTCAACGAATTAAAGCCTGAAATAACCGCGCCAGGGACTAACATCATTCAAGCAGAAGGATGTGTAACATCTGGCTCATGCAATAATTTCCTTGGCGGCGATGCTTCATCCAATACTTACACGAGTAGAGGTTCAGGGACTTCATATGCCACTCCTTCTGTGTCAGGAATACTGGCATTAATGATTGAAGCTAATGAGGACTTGTCTCCGTTTGAGATGAAGGAGATACTCAAGTTTACTGCAGAGCGTAAAGGTGAGCCTACTCAACCTGATGTAGATCCATACTGGAATCGAGATTTTGGTTGGGGTCTTGTTGATGCATACGAGGCAGTAAAATTGTCTATTGAGTTGAAGGAACAGAACTTGACAGGTAAAATAGACACAAACACTCAAGTTCATATTGAATCAATGGGCTTTGATAATGAATCAATGCTCTATGTAATCGATGGAGTTGCATGGGGTCAGATGGGTTCAGTAAATGCTGTTGAATATCGAATAAATGATGGTAATTGGATGTCTGCTGCATTTGAGGAATCTAATACTACTTTGGGTGCACTTGAAAGATTTGCTTGGTCAATCGCCCTTGATACAGATAAAATCGCTAAAGGTAACAATACCTTAGAAGTAAGAGGAATCAGCGACGATGGACAATCACTTCCAGTAATTGTAACAGTTGCAGGAGATGGAAATTCTAATTCACATTCTGAATCATTGTTTGAAAAATTCCATCTTGATTTTATTTTCATCGCATTATTCCTAATTGTAGTATTATTGTTATGGAATGCTAGAACCAGCAGTCCAGAAAACTTGACATTAGATAGTAATGAATCGATAAATAAAGTTCTCAAGGATGACATGGATATCGCATCAGTAGTCGACGCTGAACTATTGGAAGGGTAACAAAAAAAGGTGATTTTGTGAGAACATTTAGCGATAGAGCATTATCTATTCAGCCGACTGGCGTTAGGAAAATGTTTGATTTAGCAGGTGACGATACAATCTCTTTCGGCTTAGGTGAACCAGATTTCCAGCCACCTAAAGTTGCAATTGATGCATTTCATCAAGCTATGCTTGATGGACACAACAAATACACAACCACAGCAGGTCTACCTGCATTAAGGGAGCAAATTGCGCAATCTTGGAATTTTTATCAAGAAGGTCTAGATCAAAGTAATGTCTGCATTACAATGTCTGGGACAAATGCCTTGTTGAATCTGTTTCTAACACTGGTAAACCCTGGTGAAAATGTACTCCTTCCAGAACCATATTTTCCACTCTATGGCCCAGATGTAACTATTTGTGGCGGTGAAGATCGATATTATCCATGTAAGTTTGAGAATGAATTCATCCCTAAAATAGAGGATTTGGAAGAACTGATTGATGAGAACACAGTTGCGATTTTATATAATTTCCCAAGTAATCCAACTGGTGGAACCTTAACTGATGCTCAACGTGATTCATTACTTGACTTTGCTAGGCGTCATGATTTGTGGATAATTAGTGATGAAGTATATGATCGGATTGTCTTTGATGGCAAACATGTTTCATTTATGGGCGTGGATTATGATAAAGTGCTTATTGTCAATTCTTTTTCCAAAACCTTTGCTATGACAGGGTGGAGAATTGGATATATTATCTCGACTAATACCGAGGCTATGAGTCAAATAATTAAGATGCAGTATTACATTACTGCTTGTTCTAATGATGCTATGCAATATGCAGTACTTGCTGCGATGGAGAAGGCATCAGATTATCCTGATTTAATTGCAAAAGAATTCAAAGAGCGCTGTGATTTGATAGTTGATCGATTAAATGAAATGCCAGGGGTTGAATGTCATAAACCCAAAGGCGCAATCTATGTATTTCCCAAAGTTAATGTTAAAGGGATGAATTCAGAAGAAGTTGCACTAGAATTACTCAAGGATGGAGTATTATGTTCGCCAGGTTCAGCATTTGGTCCATCAGGAGAAGGTCATCTAAGATTTGCTTATACAATTTCTAAAGAAGATATATCTCGCGGAATGGATAAAGTTGAGGCTACGTTGAAAAGACTTAATGGGTTGTGATTAGGTTATGTCCCTATTTACCTCAGTAATATATTTCTCTTTAGGATTTTTTATATCATTTATTTTTCCTCGCTTACCTATAATGTTAATCACTAGAACGAAGGGATTCAATACTACATTTCCAGCTCATCCAGAACCAATCCCTCTTTCACCCAAACTTACTCAGCGAGTATTACATATGAGGATGATTTACTGGATGGGATTTGTAGCTTCAACAATTCCTCTTTTGTTTGGTCTAGCATCGATTAAGTGGGGTAATGCGCCATTTGGTTTTGGCTTATGGATTTCTTCAGGATGGTTTATTCTCTCAAGAATGCAAACCTTTGTTGGTGGTCCAAAACCACCTTGGACATTAGAGATGGCGCAAAAACTTCAGTTGGTTTTGGATGAGGCAAAATCGGAATCAGCATGCTGTATCAAACCAAGTCCAGAATGGAAAATGTTGTCTATTTCATGTAATAAATGTGGCAAAGTTCTTGAAAAAATACCAAGACCCGATTTAGGCAGAAAAAGAAAAGATGGCTTTTTTGCCGGCGGATTTAGACTACTACTTACCGATGGCTATCCTGTAATTGATAACAATTTAGGAGATATAGAGGATTCCGAGGAATAATTCTACACTAAAAACCAATAATTCTGATGATTAACATTAGCAATCTTTGATAATAAAGTGAAGCAACGTTACTTTATGGCGGGTAAAGGTCGTAAAAAACCATTTAGTGCTCGTCTATGGCTAACAGTTGTTGCTCTTTGTCAAGTATTCTTGACACCTTTAATCGCTTTTACTCTAACGTATCTTTTTGAATTCAGTTTCTTTGGTGAAAGTATTAACATTACATTTCAGAAAGAAATGATACCTTGGATTACTGCAGCATCTCTTATTTATGGTATGGTAGCGCTTTTCCTTGCTTTAATTATAGGTGGCTATACACCTTTAGTTGTTATTGAAAATGGTGGTTGGATGAAATTTTTGAAGTTTTCACGCTCATCACGAAGTGCTACTCAAAGACGTATTGCAAGACAAAATTATGCATCTTCTCCACATGGGCAAATTACAGTTCTTGCACACAAACGGTGGCAACAGGGTCATTCAATCATTTCCACTCATGGTGGTTTGATTTTACTTGCAGTTCCATTCCAAGTACTATTAGCAACATTGCCATTGGCATTGGTTTTGATGGTTCCAGATAGTTTGATGAGAGAAAATAGAAGATTAGAGTTAGCATTAATATTGTATATTTTTACTCTGGGGACCGTTATGAAATATTATCCAAAATTAGCCAACAAATATATTGGCATTGCTTCATTTACTAGAAAATGGCTAATTTCTATGACCAAGATATCGTGGCTGGCTCCAGTACTTATTTTATGGTTGATGGGTAGAATGGCAAGCGTAGTAGTATTGGGGTGGATAGGTTCTGATATTGATTTAAACATAGATCTTGAAAAGTCATTCTTTGAATCAACACTTAACATCGGTTCAATACCAGAAACCTCATTCCTTGACCTTATTGCTGCACTAGCAGTTATTCCGTTGGCCACTTTCACTACTTTGGCAGTTTTGGGTGCAGGTTCAGGAGACCCACCTGAATGGATGATTGAAAATTTAGAATTGCAAGATTCTAAAGAAAAAGCAAAGGTAAGTGATGTTGTTGACAATCTGTCCAATACAGTCATCGCTCCGGAGGTTTCAGAAACTCTAACAAAAATCACTTCAAACAACAACTTACCAATTGTTGAAGAACCTATCCAAGAAGTAATTTCCCCTCAACCAGATTCATTTGAACCGATAATTAGCCCACCGGTTGAACAGGCTGAAATCGAAACACAGGATGACTTTGATTTCGAACATTTTTTTGACGGAAATTTTGGAGAAAAAAACAAGCAACCATCTCATGATGAGCCTTCAATTAAAGGTTTAAAGTGAATGTTTTAGTGAATTTTTTGCCAGTCAAACAACAATTACTTTCATGTGTAGAACCTTCATGGCTCGAATGTTGATGATGATGAGAAGGCTCTCTTCGATTTCCCTTGTTACTTTGTTACTGTTACAAACACTTGCATTAAATTATGTTCCAGAAGCGGAAGCTGTTTCTGCTAGAGGTGGTGCAAAAGATGACTTTAGTATCTCCAGCATAGAATTAGGAAATACGTCGTTTGAACCCGAAATTTGGATTCAACCCGATGGACAAATCCAAGAGTATTTGCTTCAAAATGATGAGGTTGAAGTAATAATAACAGTATCTAAGGATGGGCCAATCACTGGAACTCAAAAGCAAACAGATGCTAAACTTGAGATTGTTCATCCAATCGGATTTGTAATTGAAACATTTTATTGGACTACTGACCTAATTGCTGGTGGCCAAGGATTCGAATATAGTCTACTGTGGAATCCACAGGAAGCCCATTCTGTTCTAAATACAACAACTAACGAATTAACCGGTGGATTAATCCTTAGAGCATCGGTGAATTTTACTGACGATGATAGAAATGACAACGATGTTATGGAAAAGCAAGTTCCTATCGCTGTACATAAGGATTTAATGGATGGAGAAGCCAATGGCAATATCTTGACATTTAGGCCTGCAAGGTATCCAATTGGCGGTGGTGATGCAAATAATTACGGCTCTTGGTATGAAGATAGTGACGATTCTGCAGTAGGTAATTCTCATTGGAGAATGTCATTACCTGGCAACTCCTACCCATCTAGCGCTTTTGACAGACTAGTCCATTCCTTCAAAAACGGCAACAATGATTGTAGTGGAGATGCTCTTGACGCAGGATTGTCGTCAATTAACCAGATACCTGTATGCAGAAAATTATTCCAATCTCAAGAATATATCTCTACACAAGTTCACCTACAAGCATGGGGTACAATGGGTGCAGGAGATGCAGCCTATCTAGAATTTTGGAACGGTAATGGTAACTTTTCAGATCCGTTACAATCAGTTCATTGGGACGTTGCAGCAATTAATCCAAGTCCAGTTCCAGGGCAATGGAAGAATATTTCATGGGATCCACAAACAGTATGGTCACAAAACCCAGCATTGATGAATCCAGATTTATTGCTTGGTGGTAATGCTTGGACCTTTGGCCTAGTTTTACGTTCTGATAGTTCAGGAGCAACTCAAGGTATGCACTTTGATGATTTTGTTCAGTTTGGTATTTCCAAAGTTGATGGATTTACTTTAACCGCAAATTGTGATAATCCAGTAGGTGGCTTTGAAACAGTTCCTAACGACCTTGTTTCCTGGAAGTGTTTGGTAACTAATAATGGTTACAAAAATGTTCAATTCCGTGCTGAAACAAATATTACCAATGCTTCTTGGATGGATCCAATAGTACCTCAATTACGTCTTGATACAACAAATCCAAATGATAATGATTTTAATGTTGTTATTCCGCCAATTGGTCCTTTTGAAACAACAGAGGTTTGGGCAAATTTATCAATACCTCCTGGTGCAGATGTCCAAATTCAAGATTGGGAAATTTGGTTCACTGATGCTAGTTCAGCTAATACGGGAGAAAAAGCGCGTGTAGCGACAAAAGTTTCTATTAATTCACAATACAGCGTTAGACTAACATCAACAACTTCACAGATTGCTCTCACTATGGATCCAGGGGAATCTCAATTATTGCCTTTCACAATTTTCAATACTGGTAATTTAGATTCTACTTTCCAACTTAGTTCTACTTTTAGTGAGGACTTATGGTCTGGAACGGTACAAGATGAATTAGGTAATGCGATTACTTCATTGTTTATGCTCAAAGGGACATCAGCAAACTTGAACCTACTTATTTCTGCAGAGCAGCAAGCCTCTCCAGGTCAAGTCAATATCAATATTAGAGCATCACGTACTAGTGGTGATGTAGTTGGGGACACATTGTTGACACGAATTATCGATGTGCCAATTTATCGAGATTTTGATTTGGAGACAAGTTATACTCTATTTAGTGATGATAATGGCAGATTGTTTGTTGAAGGTTTTGCTAATGAGGAATCCAAATCAATACTAATGTCGTTATACAATAATGGAAACGATGAGGAATCTTACAATATTTCAGTAACCAATAATTTCCCAATTAAATATCGTGAATCTGGTTCTTATGTCGATACATTACAATCTCCATTACTTGATGAGTGGGGAGGCTCATGGACTTTCTTCCTAAATCTACCAATGCCAATTGGATTACCTGAAGGATTCTATGAGGTTATAGTTACTGCAACCAATGTTGATGATCCGTCACTTACAGTTAGTGAGGTAATCCCAGTCGAGATAAGACAAACTGCTAGTGTTCATGTTGAAACAGATATTTCAGACCAGTCGTATATTCCAGGGGACATTGCTCAATCAATGACTTTTGAAGTAACCAATAATGGCAATATTCCAGACACATTCAACATGAGTCTAAACCTGCCACAAGGAATGAATGCTCAGTTTACCAATTTGGTAAATGGTCAATTGACTCCAGTCATAGACAGCGGTGCGAGTTACAATGTGACGGTTGAGTTCTCTTTTGATAGTGGCGTTAGTGGTAATTTGCAAATG
>DUKP01000225.1 GCA_013329295.1 Candidatus Poseidoniaceae archaeon | reverse complement strand
GTTTGTCAAATTCTTGATGAGTGTAGAAAAGACCGACAAACAATTCTGTTCAGTGCTACTTTGGATGATGAGGTTGCTGATTTAGTGAGAGATTATCAAAACAATCCGGTTACTATTGAAGTTGGTCCTAAAGAGGTTTCAATGGACAGTATGACTCATTATTTCTGGCTGATGCCCAACTCAAAGAAATCAACAATTTGTTCAGAAGTAATTAGAAAATGTGGGAGAACAATTGTGTTTTGTCGAACAAGAGCTGGCACAGATAGAGTTGGAGATGATTTGACTTATGATGGCTTAGCTGCCCAAACCTTACACGGTGGCCTTTCACAAAAGCAGCGTGATAGAGCGATGTCTAGATTCCAAAACGGTGAATGTATGGCTCTAATTGCAACCGATGTTGCAGCACGTGGAATTGATGTAGATGGGGTAAACTGTGTCATACATTACGATCCACCAGAAAACGGTAAGGCCTACAAGCACAGAAGCGGTAGAACTGCTCGTGGTGGTTCAACTGGAATTGTAATTTCATTGATTCAAAAGCCACAAAGAAAAACCGTAAGTAAAATCCAGCGTGAAGTAGGCATCAATGTCGAATTTACTCCCCCAGAGTTCGGTGATTTGCCTGAATTCGAAGTAGAATTCATTGGTGCTAGCCGTCGTCGTAGTTTTGGCAGCAGAAATCGCAATGAAACAAAGCGAGGGCATTATGGAAGACGTAATCGTCCAAATCAGCGTTCAAATAATTCTAATAGAAATGCTAAACCTAAACCTCAAGAAAAGTCTAACCGAAGGTACAACAAGAAAAAACCACGTAATACTCATCAAAGACCAAACAGAGGCAATAAATCTAATCAAAATAATAACAATAAGAATTTCAGGCAAAATAGACGAGGCAATAATAACTCTAACAAACGCCGTAACAAGAGATGATTATTACTCAGATATGACGACTTTGGGTAATGTAAGTCATCTCGCATTTAGGTAGTAAGCGAAATTGATTATTCCAGCAAAACTTACCCATATGATGTATGGCCAAACTAAGATCGAAGCATTTTTTGCTGGCTCGAAAATCACATAAGCGTAAATTGTAGTGAAAATCACCATTACTATAATCATCAAGAAAGATGTCAAATATTGTGCAGAATTAAATACACCTGGCCACATTAAGTTTACAATGAGTTGAATAATGAATAAAACGATAATTAAGTTACTTTTGGAAATTTCCTCCTTTTTTGATAGCATCATCATAAAACTGATAGCTAACATGGTGTAGAGAACTAACCAAATTGGGCCAATAATCCATCCAGGTGGTTCAAACCACGGTTCATAGTCCGAATCAAATGTCACGTTATCATAATGTCGTAGAAGTTCACAATAGAAAAACAATTGTTCTATAAATAATTCTTAGACATAACTAATAATTTTGAATTGATAATATAGACACTTAACTTAAGTAACTAGGATTTTTGGACCATTCATGTCACTTGCACCTACCGATTATGACTATGGAAGCCCGTCAAATTATGCCTTTGCACAAAAAATAACATGTAAATCAGAAGAAACCCGAAAAATGTTTGCTGAAGCATGGGGTCATATGCTTAACTACAACCATGAACAAGCAATTGCATGTTTCTCAAAGTGTACTGAACTTGAACCTGATTGTGCAATGGCTTGGTGGGGTATTTCTTACTGTGTTTCATCAAACTACAACTGGGCACCAGGATTAGGTTCTGGTCACGATTCAATTCAGCAAGCAATATCTGTAATGGATGGATGTTCAGAATTAGAACAAGATCTAATCAGAGCATTATCTACTCGCCACTCAGCTGAGGCTAGAGATGCAGCAGACCCGACTGTACTCAATATGGGAAACAGCCCAGAATTGAATGTAGCATTTGCTGAAGCAATGGCGCCATTGTATGAAAAGTACAGTGGCGATTTAGATGTAACTGCAATCTACGTAGAAGGGCTGATGAACCTAAAAGCTTGGCAGTTATGGGACAAAAATACCACCACTGGAGAAATAACTCCTGCAGATGACAATACGTTACTGCTAGTCAAAATCATGGAAGATGCCTTTGAAAATAGTGAAGAAGCCAAGGTTCATGCTGCACTTTGTCACCTTTACTGCCACGCTCTTGAATTGTCTCCTTTCCCTGAAAAAGCACTTCCAGCTGCTGATGTACTGCGTACAGCAATGCCAGGTTTAGGGCACTTAGTCCACATGCCTTCACACATCGATGCATGGGTTGGTCAATGGAAAGAGGCAGTAGAGTGTAACATTGCTGCCGTCGAGGCTGATGACAGATATGTTGAGATTACTGGAAATGAATCACAGTTTTACAAGTTTTATCGAATGCACAATCATCACTTTATTGTCTGGTGTGCTATGTTTGAAGGTCAGTATGAGACCGCTTTGAAGTACGCTCGTAAAGCAGTTGCAACCTTGCCTGCTGGAGATGAAAATCATGGTGTTAATTTCATGCTTGCTGGGATCATTCCAATGGGTGCTATATTCCTAGAATCCTACGTGACAATGCCATGGCATGTCATGATTAGATTCGGAAAATGGGATGAAATTCTAGCTGAGCCAATGTATTCTGACAAAGATGTATTCCCTGCAACTATCGCAACTCAACATTATGCACGTGGTGTAGCCTATGCCTCTAAAGGAATGGTTCCTGAAGCAGAGGCTGAACAAGTGTTATTCAATCAAGCATTGGAAAACCCTGCTCTTGCAGGTAGAGTGATGCATAACAATTTGATGTATCAAGATCCTGAAGAGGGTCCTTCCATTCTGAATGTTAATGCGGCGATATTAGAGGCTGAAATTGAATATAGGAGACAATTCTTAGCAAAGGAAAAAGGTGAATCTGCTGATTTCACAGCAGCATTTGATGAACTCCGCAGAGGTGTAGATTTGTCACTAAACCTTGCTTACAACGAACCATGGGGTCAAATGCAGCCAGTTAGACATATCTTGGGAGCACTTCTACTTGAACAAGGTCATATTGAAGAAGCAGAGGAAGTTTACCGGGCTGACATTAAGTTATGGAAAGACAATATGTGGGGGTTATTAGGTCTAAAACTCTGCTTAGAAGCCCGTGGAGATGCTGCAGAAGAACTTGAAGAAGTTACCAATTTGTTCAACGAAAGAAGTTCCCGTGCAGATATCGTTCCTGCCAAGACTTGTTTCTGTGCACAAGATGCTTTGGAAAAGAGTTGCTGTGACTGATTAACATTCTGAACTGAATGCCTAATCGAAGATTAATCGATCTTATTCGGTTTTTCGAACATTTATTGCGTTAGGACCTTTAGGGCCTTCCCCGATTTCAAACTCTACGGAGTCGCCCTCATTGAGTTCACCAGTCACTTGTGACTTGTGAACGAAGAGGTCGTCTCCCTCTTCTTGTTCGATAAATCCGAAGCCCTTTATTCGATTAAACCACTTTACTGTACCTGTTGGCATAGTTCGTCGCTAAAATCCACCTTATTGAACTAAACGATTTCTAATTAATATAAATCCCGATTTTGACATATCAAAAACAAAGCCGAAATTTATTCGAAATTAATGAATAATTCTTGCTAATTACTTTCAAGACATACGTTCTAGTTGCCAATCTGTCAGGCCTTGAAGAACAGTTTTCGCGGATGAATCCTCTAATTTAGACAAATGCCGATGTGCTTCAGCATGATGTTCCATAGCTCTTTTCCGACCATATTCTAGAGAACCCACCGCTTTCATTTCAGCAATGGCTTGAGGTAGATCTGTTGAACCAGACTCTCCATTTCCAAATATTGAATGAAAAGTAGGAAGATTACTTGGGTCTTGATTCAAAGCGTGAATTGCCATCAAGGTTCTTTTTCCTTCTAGAACATCACTTCCTGCTGGTTTTCCAAGTGTTTCAGTATCTCCAGTGATGTCAATTAAATCATCCATTAATTGAAAGCACAATCCTGTCTCAAGGCCCCATAATCTACAAGTTTCTTGGATTTCTTCACTAGCACCTGCGAGCATAGCACCAGTTTGAGCACATGTCTCAAACATTGCAGCGGTTTTTCCAGATATCATAGTGATATATTCTGCTTCTGAGACTCCATCAGATCTGTTTTCAAAATCCATATCCATTTGTTGTCCTTCTGATACCTTTCTAACCATTCTTCCAATTACTCTAACAAGATCTCTCATGACTTCGTCTTTGATGTCCTCAGATTCGGCAATCATCTCAAAGGCAAGTGCAAGCATTGCATCTCCAGCATTGATTGCTGTAGGCATATCATATGCGATATGAACTGCGGATCTTCCCCTTCTAATTGGATCGTTGTCCATTATGTCGTCATGAACCAAAGTGAAATTATGAATAATTTCAATTGCTGCTCCAAGATCATGATGACCTTTGTGGTGAGTTCCCACAGCTTCACCAACAAGGCTTGGTAAAACTGCTCGGAGACGTTTGCCTCCTCCTTCGATAAGGTGCATCATAGCGCCCCCTAGTCTAGGTTCTGTGCTCTTTTCTATTGCTCTGGCAATACATTTCTCAGCGGCAACTCTATGTTTATGCATGATTGATAATCCTGCACGATCTGGTCTTTCTTCCATAAAACGATGGATTTTTCCATCAATGTGATCTTTCATTTCATCAATGTCATTCCACCAATTCTCAAGTAGATTTACTCTTATCAAATCAAACCAAGGTGCAATGACTAAATTTCCTGCATCAT
>DUKP01000126.1 GCA_013329295.1 Candidatus Poseidoniaceae archaeon | reverse complement strand
TATTTCGAAGCATCATGACTCTCACGCTTGGAGACGCCGAAACTTGAGGTAGTAGTAGAGGTCTTTTTGTTAGAACCTCTGCCTACGGTCATATCATCATCTTTGACGCGCGGCTTAATAATTCAATCGGCATTATTACATGCCTTTGCCCATATTTTTTATTGTATATTGTGGCACGGTAGAGATTTACAAAAAGTCTGACATTAAATCTGTTAGGTAGATTAAATAATGCACATTTAATGGCTTTATCAATGCAGAATTCACCTATTGAACTCGGGGAATTTGACCACTATACGCTAATTGTCGATGATGCACGTGCTGTTGCAGAATTTCACGTAAATGTGTTAGGTTTTCGCCCAGCTAGAGTTCAAATGGTTAATGCTGGTTCAGTTCCTGAAGGAGAATATGATATGCTAAATCATATTCTATGGTTACCTGGTTCGGATGAAAAGGTAATGGTAGTAACTGAAGGATTAACAGAGGATTCAATATTTCATCGCTATTGGTGGAGGTTTGGCCCAGGTGTCCACCATGTTGCATATACAGTAGAAAATATTGATGACACCTTAGAAAAATTACGAGAGCATGGGGTAGAAACTACCTCTGAAGAGATTCTTCAAGACCCTGTTTCTGGGTTAAAGCAAATTTTTCTCGCCAAGAAGTACTGTGGATATTTTGTTGAGTTAATTGAAAGAAACGAGAATATTGATGCTGGAGAGTTTGTCGAAGATAACATGTCTGCATTAGCAAATACAATGCAAGACTATCTAAAAGATTCTAACAGTGAATCAGATGACAATAACCCCTCAGTTTTTATTGCTGAATCCGTTGAAAAAGTGTTGAAGGTAATGGCTGACCCCTCAATGCTTCCAAAATGGACGGGGCATAAATTGGTAAGAAAAATTGACGGCAAATTGGTTGAGTCAAGAATGTACGGGGATATAGATCTAAAGATTGAATCTGAACCGGATGGTGTTTGCTATACATGGAGTTTTGAAGGATTTGAAAAAACTATCAGAATGGATATTTCTACTGAACATGATGGAGTAATTGTAAGTACAGATTTATCCAATGTTGCAGATAATGACAAAGAAAAATTGCATAAAATAATCAGTACTGAACTGAATGTTTTGGCGGCTTTAGTCGAAGGGGCACCAGATAAAATATCAGAATCAGATAGTGAAATAATCAATCAATGGCATCTAGAAATTCATCAACGCAAGGGGTTGTAAAACATGGATAATACTGCACCAGAGCTAGTAGAAATAGTCGAGCAAGGTTTACCAAAAAACGATTTCTCGGCAAAGAATGTAATTATTTTAGGTGCAGGAATTTCCGGTCTAGTTGCTGCAAGGGAACTTATGGCTGCAGGACATAATGTGACAATTATTGAAGCAAGCCAGAGGGTTGGGGGCCGCATAAGAACACTACGCGAACCATTTAGCCCCGGCCAATACTCAGAAGCTGGAGCAATGAGGGTACCAAATTCTCATCAGTTGGTAAAAGCATATGCAAATCACTTTTCTTTGGAAATGCGCCCCTTCCAGTCGTTTAACCCAAAGGCGTGGTTCTGTAGTCATAGTCATAGAGTTCGCTTAGGAGACATAGTTTCTGGTCAAGTTCCTCATGATTTCCCACTTGCTGAGAGTGAAAGAAAATCGTCTTTGCAAGATCTGTGGGAGAATTTGATTGCCCCATATCGTCAACTGGTAAGTGATAATCCGGAATCATGGGCAGGAATACGTGAAGAGTTGCAGAGTATTTCACTTAGAGAATTTATGCAAGACGCTGGATGGTCTGAGGCAGCTATAGAATTATATGGATTAGTGGCAGGTTTTGAGACCCTTCTATCTGCTTCGGCTGCAGAGTTTCTAGGAGAGGTTCTTCAAGATCTTAGAGCGAATACCATGACTATTGAAGGTGGCATGGATAGGTTGCCCAAGGCTTTTCTTCCCGAACTAGAAGGATGTATAAATTTTGGAACTAGAGTACATGCTTTAGATCAAGATGAAAACGGCGTAAAGATTCATGTTGAGAATATCGGAGGTCGTTCGATTATTGAAGGAGATTTTGCAATTTGTACATTACCATTTTCAATCTTGAGACATATTGAAATTTTATGTGAGTTTTCATGGGGTAAAAGAAAAGCAATTCGAAATTTGCACTATGAGGATGCGGCAAGAGTCTTTTTTGAGACAACTGAAAGATTTTGGGAGGCCGATGAAATTCATGGAGGCGCTTCTGTAACGGACTTAGCAATTAGAAACATCTACTATCCTGAACGTAAACCACATGGCCAAAGAAGTGTATTGATGGCTTCTTATTGTCATGGACAAGATGCGATGCGATGGGGGGCACTATCTCCCGAAGAAAGACTGATACAAGCTCGTGAAAATGTCGCAGTAATCCATCCAAATTGTGAAAAATATCTCGCATCTGGACATTCGTTAGTTTGGAGTCAAGACCCTTTTTCCGCCGGAGCATATGCTTTTTTCCAACCTCATCAAGAACGAGAACTTCATGAGGCAATCATTTCGCCAGAAGGAAGATTTTACTTCGCGGGAGAACATGCTTCTATTCAGCATAGATGGATAGAAGGAGCAATGGAATCTGCTTTGCGTGCAGCTTTAGCAGTACACAATGTTAGACTATGAAATATTGGAGGATTAAATTTGCTCGATAATTCGTGGGTTAATAGATTACCAAATTTTGATGGTGAAATTGCAATTGAGGGAAAGTGGCTAGATATTGCTGAACTTGACTTCGGCAAAGTGCGTAGGCATAGACCATTTGCGGTATTGAAACCTGCAAATTCAAATGATGTTGTTGCTGCAGTACATTTCTGTAGAGCCGAAAAGATTCCTTTGGCCGCCAGAGGGCATGCACATTCTGCCGGTGGCCAAATGATGGTTCGTGGAGGCTTGGTAATCGACATGAAATCTTTAGATAAGATATGTGAAATTACTGATGACTTTATTTCTGTTGAAGGTGGAGTTGCTTGGTCAAAAGTATTGGAAGCAGCAGTAGAAAGAGGTCGAACCCCCCCAGTAGTAACTGATTGGCTCAGTGTTTCAATTGGTGGTACTGTTTCGATGGGTGGATTTGGGTTTATGTCATTTCATCGTGGAACTCAAATGGATCACTTGATAGAATTGGAAATTGTCACTGGTACTGGAGAAAAACTAACCTGTTCACCAACGTCAAATTCTGACATTTTTGATGCTGTAAGAGCGACTCATGGACAATTTGCAATAATTACCAAAGCGAAAATACCACTCGAACCTGCACCTAAATCAGTAAGAATGGTTCAAGCTGCTTATGGATCGGTAGTGGATTTATTAGATGATATTAATCGATTATCTAGAAATCACGAAGTTGATCTTATACACGGATTTGCCGCAGAAAAAACTCCTGAATCGGTAATGACTAGAATGAACTCAACTGATAAAATGAATCTAGACTTGGAAGTTGTTGAGTCTGCAATTAAACAAGTAGATGGAGAATGGGTCTATAATTTAGAAATTTCAGACTTACAAGGACCAGGATTCAAAGGACCAAGAGTAGATTTATCACAATTAAATCATCTTTCTGGGTGCATTGACATATGGGAAATTTCTTGGAAAGAATTTTGCTTTAGATTACCACCATTAATTATTGAAGAGCAACTTCAAGGAGCAGCGCCACATCCCGAACTCACTGTTTTTATTCCATTTAGCGATGATGGATTGGATTTGATGAAATCTGAATTTGATAGAATACATCCTGTTGACGATATAGGAGGTGGGCCAGTCTTATTTTTCCCGCTAAATTCGAGATATATTACCGCCCCATACCTGCGTTTACCCGAAAATGAGCGAAGTTTCTTTCTTGGATTGTTACGACGTGCTGATCCACCAACTCAAGAGCGAATTTCCGAGCAGATTGATGACAATGAATCACTTTACAAACGGGTTCTAAATGTTGGAGGGGTACGTTATCTTCCAGATACACTACCAGAAAATATTGATTTTTGGCGCCATCATTTTGACACCCTATGGCCGGAATTAATGAATTTTAAATCTAGATTTGACCCCGATGGAATTCTTGTTGGTTCGTTTGGCGAATATTTGGTTAACAGAAATTAACTCAATTTTTCAAAATAGGCCACCTAAATCGGTAACTTTGGGAATGCCTTGATACAAC
>DUKP01000191.1:746-13628 GCA_013329295.1 Candidatus Poseidoniaceae archaeon | reverse complement strand
ATTTTATCTTAAAAAATGCCGAATTTAGTATGAAAGGTTAAGCAATTGTTTCAATTGGCCATAATATGGCCTTTAGAGACCATCTCGGTGCTGCAGAAACAATTTCCCAACCAATTAGTTTAATTCACGGTATGTGGGAGTACTCCAAAGACAATAATCATCCATTATTGGTTTTTGATAATATTACTGAAACTCCAGGTCACAAAGCTGCAGTTAATCTGTTGACAAGAGATAGATTATGCGCTGCTATTGGAATTAGTCCAGGAGAATATATTGATACACTCGCTTGGGCAATGAAAAACCCAGCATCTCCTGAAATTGTAGATTCATCAAATGCAGAATGCTTTGAGAATATTCAATCTACAGTCAATTTAGAAGCTATCCCCATTCCTCACCATTGGCCTCAAGATCGTGGAAGATATTCTTCTGCTAGCGTAATTATTGCTCAGTACAATGGAATTAGAAACATGTCTTTTCATCGGCAATTCCTTCGTGACAAAAATCATACAGTAGTTCGTTTAGTACCTCGTCATTTACGAACTATGATGACAACTGCTAGAGCAAATGGAGACACGGTAGATGTTGCCGTAGTTAATGCCCCAGACCCCGTGGTTTTGTTAGCAGCTGCAATGTCATTTGATGAAAATATTGACGAGTTAACCATCGCTGCTGCACTTCATGAAAAGTTGTATAAAAAGCCACTTCGATTAACTAAGATGCCAAATGGTGTAGAAGTTCCAGCGTCCTCAGAATATGTCTTTTGGGGTAAAATCACACTAGAAAATGACGATGAAGGTCCGTATGTAGACATTACAGGTACAATCGACGATGTTCGTCAAGAACCAGTTATTGAATTCGATGGATTAGTTCATCGAAACGATCCAATTTTTCACGCACTTATTCCTGGTGAAGCAGAGCATAAGACCCTAATGGGTTTGCCTCGTTCTCCAACAATTAAGGATGCGGTTTCAAAAGTTTGTGAGTGTTTAGATGTTCACATGACAGAAGGTGGTTGTGGTTGGTTGGCAGCAGTTGTTAAAATTCGCAAGAAAAACGCTGATGACGGAATTAAAGCAATTGAGGCTGCACTTGCTGGACATAGAAGTATGAAAATGGTAACAGTTGTTGACGAAGATATTGACATTGGAGATCCAGTTAGAGTAGAGTGGGCTATGGTTACAAGATGGCAACCAGATAAGGATACTATAATCCTGTCAAATCAAAAAGGGAGTTCATTAGACCCATCGAGAAATGATGATGGTACTACCTCAAAGGTTGGTTTTGATGCGACAATTGCTTTTGGCGTAGATAAATCTGGCTTTATGTCTGTTCAGTGAGGTGTTTATTTGCTAGAGGACAGTAAGGACCTCTTACAACATCCAAGAAGAAATCTTGGTAATCGTTATCGCTCCCAAGCCAAAAAATTTGCCAAATTAGCAACAATGGATGAAAGTAGGTTTAATGATAATATTGGTTGGGCAGAACAGAGTGCTAGGCAAGCAATTTTACATGATTTTACCGATGAAAATAATTGGCGATGTTTAGCTGACATCAAGGTAATAATTGGTGATGGAGAAGGTTTGAGTGCAGTATTGGAGGACTTGTTTTCAATTTTAGGTAGAGATCCTGAACAAATTGAGCAGTTAAAAGATATTGATTTTCTAAAACTTGGACTTGAATTATTGGAAGCAGCATTTGCTAGAGACCCTCTTGATCCTGATGTATGGTGGCAGCAAATTAATTCACCAAATGAATCGTTAGAAAATCTTAGTGGATTTGTTGAACGTTGTAAAAGACTTGATTTTAGAGACCAAAGAGCAAACATCATTTTTGGCAGAAGGATAGAGAGGATTAGAGATTCTGGACAAATAGATTTGTTCATTGAATTAGCTAGAAACTTGTTAGCACACAGGCCGCAGAATCATGAATTGTGGTTAGAATTGGGGCGATTATATGAGCGCTTGAATAAAACAGAAGAAGCATGGATATGTTATGACCATGTGCAAACATTGCGTTCTCATAGTAATGTCAGAGATGAATACATGAGTCGATTGACAGCTAGAATGGATGGCGATGATGAAAAAATTTGGACACGGCCACCAGTTTCTAAGCGTGAAGAATTCCTCGACCAAATGGTGGCATTGGCAAGCCGTGTTTCAACAATAGAAGAAAAATTGGAAGATTTAGAAGAGGAAGTTTCAGTAGTAAATAATGATGAACAAAAATTGATTCGTTTACTAGGTCAAAAAGATTTTTCTGAAGCATTTTTCGTTGCTAGAAGACTTGTTGCCCAAGGTGAAAATTGGGCTGAACAGTATATGGAACAAGCACGTTTGGGTCTTGATTGAAATGCTTCCAAAATTTGTTCTTGCTTGGATTACCTCGACCTTAGAGGATAATTTGTCGATGCAATCTGGTGGGCATGTTGTGTTTGTCAAACACCCCGAACGTGGCTGGGAAATTCCAGGAGGCCATCTCAATGATGGAGAATCTCCCGAGCAGGCATTAATTAGAGAGGTAAAAGAAGAAACCGGTCTCCATGTAACAATTAGAGAGTGGAATAAGCAATATTATCCTGAAGGATGGGTGGCTCATGTAGTTACTGACTTATCTCCTTCAGACCAAAGTTGGCATATTAGTGACGATAAAGTAGATGAGATTGCATGGTGGAATGAAGTACCACCTGTGATTATGTGGACTGAACAAGAATTCCTTGATTTAGATAATTGGAAATTATCACTCAAATAAGTGTCAAGACAGATAATCTTTCGCCCCAAATTTTCGCATGTTCTTCATCGTCAATGCATACTTGTATCATTGCAGCAAGTGTCGCGTCTTCAACTTCATCAGGTTCGCTGAATAAATCTTTGAAATAATCCAATTTATCGAGATTTTTAGCGATGCTAACCATTGCTCTAAGATCTGGTCTATGCTCGCCAATGTTTGATTTTGGCAAATTGTTGAAACACCAATCAAATACTCCATTGATATCTAACGGGTTCACTAAAAGGGCTGGTTCAGGGTCTTCGACCTTTCTAGGCTTAGCATTGTCAACTTGAAATTGCATTCTTTCAGCATCTTTAGAAATATTTGATAATGATAATTCTATGAATAGTGTTCCTGCTTCAATTGCCATATTGGTTTGATACGCTTTGATTGCATGTGCATGTGCGTTCCAAGCATGACGTGTAGCATCAAACATGTGCCCTAATGAAGCTCTAATGCGCGAAGCCCCTAATCTCGATATAGCAATTGTCTCATGAGCATGGTCACTATCTCTTGTAATCTCAGAGTATACATTTAGTGCCATTAGTGGTGCGTTCGTTGCCATCAATAATGCAGCCCTATTGAGCAATGACAAATCATGATCACGACTTGCTTTAGCAACTGACTTCAATCTTAATTCAGCCCATTCCAAATCTTCTTTTGCACCCTCAATATCTCCACTTTCAAATCTAGTTAAGCCTCTTTCCATTCTTAGACGCCCCTCTAACTTCAAATCACGTGTTTCAGGATTTTTGGCAATTTCAATAGCCTCATTAATCGCTTGCTCTAACTTGTTATCGCCAAGCATTCTACGTCTTACTAAACCAATAGTTGCTAATTCAGCAGTTGATAGGTTCTCCTTTACCTGTTCGAATAATTCAGCAGCATCAAGAAAAAGTGCTGCCTCAGCAATCATCAGCCATGATTCTATTTCCATTTCGTCCTTCCAATTACCTAATGTGATATTGTCTACAGGTCCATCAGTTCGCCATTTTGAAACAAACTTACCTGGAGAATTAGGCACTTCAATTTCAGACATTACTACTCAACACTCCGTGAAATTTTTGCAACGTGGGAGATAAATGAACTCTCCGCAGTAATTCTATCGACATTACCACTCCATCCTGCTGCACCATCGTGACCGCCACCTTCTCCTCCAATTTGTTGGGCAACTGAAGTCATAATTTTGGCTAGAGATAATCCTTGAGAAGTTGCATCTTTAGTTGCACGTGCAGTTAATCTAGTTTCTCCATCTCGATTTCTACTGACAAGAGAAATATCATGGCCGATACCAAGTAGTAAACTAGCTAATCGTCCTTCCAAAGTCCCACAATACGAGTGAACAATTGACCAATCACCAGATTCGGTCGCTTTTGCTCTTTGAAGACCTCGAAGTAAACTACCTCTTTCACTTGAATTAATCTCATTAGATTCTAACCACTCAACAAATCTCGCATAATCTATATTTGAGCCATTCAAAATTAAATCTGCAGTATTGAAAGATTCTTTTTGGTTGTGTTTGAATCTACCACTATCAGTTAGAAGGCCAGCAAGCAATAGTTTTCTTACAGATTCTGTGAGTGTTTCTGGTGAATGTGCATTAAGATATTTAGCAACAATTTCAGTAGTAGCAGAAACTGGCATTTTCACTAGTAGGTCAGAATCACCAATGTCCCATTCATTAGATACATGGTGATCAATAATACATTTTGGAATATTTTCTGGTAGTTCAATCCCTATTTGGCTTGGTGATGCTGCATCAACAAAAATTATGCCACCAAGATTTTTTGGGAAATCAGCAAAGTTACTTATCTTTCTAAATGGAGCTGATAATTCTCCACAGACGCGCTTAGACACCCGTCCAAGATGAAGTCCACAAGCCATCATATTAGCATTTGAGGCAGCAAGTGAAATTGCCGAACCAACAGTATCCATGTCTCCATTTAGACCTGTTACAACAGGTACAGCACCATTTGAGCAAGCATTGTTTATCCAATCGTGTAAAGCAACTAAATTGTCACTATCAGAGTTAGATATTTCACTCAATTAGATCCCTCTAGAACCTTTTTTAGTTCTTCATATGAATTCATTAGGTCTGTTTCACGAGATTGTAATCGTGTAAGGTGTTCAGATAATGTTTTGACATCGTTATCAAGAACTTCTACTAACGATTTTCTATCTGCTACTTCTATTAAAACACCACCGAGTTGTTGGTGAAGTGCTAAGTCCTCAGGTTGGTTTGATACTGCATCTGAAGTTGCTTTTAGTTCGATAATCTGAGCGTTTAAACTTGCCATTTGTTGGCGTACTGATTGTATCTCAGATACAACGATTTGAAATTGCTCCATTTCACTCATGCTCTCACCATTTCAATTCAATCATTACTGGTTCATGAATCCTCGCTTGGAATCAAATTATCAATCATGTTGACAAGAGAATCAACAGCGATTAATCCACGAACTCTAGTATTCCACATGGCTCGTAAATCCTTAGCCTTGCTTTCAAGAATCTCAATTGAGAAAGAATCTCCGTTATGATTTACATCACAATCGGTAATTAAAGCTGCAGCAAGTGAGTCAGTATTCTGCTTACTACTCGATTCAACTTCGAGTATTAATTTCCATTCAGTGGACATTGTGGTCCCTCTGAACAATCACTCTTCTTCAGACTCTGCCAAACTTCTCTCGTAGTCTATGGCTGCTTGTTGGGCGATAAATGCAATGTCAGCAGTTGTTGCTCCTTCAACAGATCTTCGCATAATTTTGCTATTAGCGTCAGATGCTCTAGTGAAAGGCTCCCAAGCTCCGCCTGCAAAAGTGTAGTCACACTTGCTGCAGTGCCAAATCCCTACAGACTTCCTAGAAACTTTTTGATATTGGCAAACCGGACAAGTATATTTCTTACTTTTCTTTGCCATAGCAGATGCAGAGTTTCTTCTTACTGAAACACCATATCTTGCACCGAATCTAGCGGTTGCTCCTGCTTTTTGGGTTCTCTTTGCCAATCAGTTCGCCTCCTTTTTTGCAACGATTTTTCTTAGTTCAACACACTTTTCTTGGGCTACCTCGAATATCTCTGCGAATTCTTGCGGCGTGAATACCCCTCTTAACCCCTTTTGTAGTGAGTGAAGATGTCCTTCATCACCAATTGTGATATGAATTCGCTCATCTCCACCCAATTCTTCCTCTTCACAAGGGTCGTAAACATATCTTCCACCAACTCTAGTAAATGATGCCATAATAGGAGTTCCATTAACTGAAAGAGTGTAGTCTTCACCAACATCAAATCGTTCTGCTGGAACTACTGCAGTTCTGAGAGCTGCAATCGCAGCAAGTCCACAAGCATCGAAAATATTTCCGCCATCAGACAAAACATGAATATCAATCATTACTCCCCAAACTTTCTCGCCCGGAATAATGCACAAACTATTCATGTCGATGCAACCTGATTCACGAATTCCACGGTCAACAACTCTTCCAAGTTCGATTGATTCTGGTGATGGCGGTCCAGGCTCATACTTTCTATGTGCTACTGGACGTAGTTCAGCCCCACACATTAGTGATCCTTCAGCAGGTCTGTCAGGCCATGGAGTTCTAATTTCAAATTTCACTCCAGCGTAAACTACAGTCTTGCCCATAGTTACTTTAGCAGAACCTTCTGCATTGTACAAGCAATCAGTTTCTAGAGTTATTTCTCTGCCTTCAAATCTACCTCTTCCATCAATTCTTGCATCTTGTTCAGCAAGTCTTGCCATTTCTTGACGTAGCAAGTTAGGTACTAACTCTACCATCAGTTGTCACCTCCTTCATACCTGGCTTTCAAAGCATCAACCATAATTTCATGAATTTCTTTGGCGGCTTTGAAATTATATTCCATGGCTAAATCGAATTCTTCAGGAGAAAGGTCACCATCCATTTGCAAGAAAGCTATTTCACCAGTATTTGGTAGGATACCTACAGGTAAATCTGCTTGACCATAGTTGTCTTCTGCCTTGTCTAAGTCAAGTACTACAGTATCTTCTATTTTACCAGAAGCAACTCCAACAACCATGTCTCTCATTGGAATTCCAGCATCAGCCAAAGCAACTGAGGCTGCGGTAATTCCAGCACATCGTGTACCTGCCTCAGCAGCTAAAATTTCTATTTCAACTCTAATTTTCGATCTAGGAAATCTCTCAACTAAGACTGCAGATTCTAATGCTTCCGCAGTAACTTTTGAAATTTCTCTTGAACGGCGATTATATCCCGGTCTTATTCTGTCACTTGTAGAAAACGGAGCCATGTTATATCTTACATCAATAACTGCTCTGTCTTGTCTTTGTATTTTCCTTGGATGCGCTTCCATTGGTCCGTAAACTGCCGCAACTGCAACATTTAATCCGTGAGTTACCATTGCTGAACCATCAGCAGCTGGCAAAATTCCTGCTTGAATTGAAACAGGTCTTGACTCATCCAATTTTCTTCCATCTAGTCTTAATCCATCATCTCGTAATAATTGTATATCTCCATATCCGCCCATTAAGCATCACCTTGTTTAGTAAAAGTTTTTTCATGTTTTTTCATTATTGAATCAAAATTTGATTTATGTCCATGTTGTTTGGTAATTGCCAATGCTTCTCTAGTCCATGAGATGTTATCATCATCTCCATCAATCCAAACTCGACCATTCTCACCAACAATTATTCGACAATCACTGATGTTCTTCATTCGATCAAGATTAGCATTATTTTCACCTCGAATTCTATCAAGATGATTAACAGGAACTTCGACAACTGCACCCTGAGAAAGTCTACGCAAACCTACTCCTTTCATAGTTAGAACAACATTGTGACATTCATCAACTTCTTGCACTCTCGCTAGAGCAGAATCGCCTACATCCATGTGTTGACGAGCTTGGCCAAATTCCACCTTCCATGGTGCAAGTGACATTGGTAGTAAACCCTGAAATGAACCATTGATGTTTAGGAACCACAGATTGTTTCTTACTTCAGCAACAGTTCCGATAACTAAGTCACCTGAACGAGGTAAGTAAGGGCTGTTGATTGGGTCTACTGATATAGTTCCATTAAGTTCTCTAACCCAACCGAGTTTGGTTGCAATAATTTCGTCGTTGTGGCTTATTGCGCCACTACCGACACGCATCCCGGTTAATGGCCCAATAGCCATTCCCGGGGTCACTAGGCGCTGCTCGGCGCCGCTTCGACCTTGGGACATTTCTTTCTCTCCGATTCGGCGACTGGCCAACCCATGATAAAATCAACCCTTTGAAAGGAGTTTGAATATTTACATTTCTTTTACTTCTGTCTGGGATGAAATTTTCATTATTTGGCCTATTAATTCGCCCTTCATACCAGCAGGAATCTCAACTACACTTGCCCATGAACCATCTTCAAGCCATCCCTCTTTGATTTGAAATGGGCGTAAGATACGCATTGCGCTACCACAATCAGAACCAGGGACTTTAAATGCTAATTTTATTGTCTCAAAGGATAGTGGGATAAGTGGTTTTAGTTTATCAGTTGCCTCTTTTATTTGCTGCTCTAGATTTTTGAATGGATCAACAGAATAGCGTGACTCTTCTAAAGCTAATTCAATTCTAGTTTTAGGATGTGGGCTCTTCGTTTTAGGGTCCACGGCTTGGCTATGAATGTGATGAACAATTTTTTGCCGCATTCTTTCTACCATTGCTTTACGTTGATTGGTCGTTAACTGAATACTTCCCTTTTCAAAAATAATTTTGGCGATTTCTAAGATGTCCTGAGTTCCAAAAGTGTTCTGTATTGCTTCTTCAGTAGGTCTCTCTCCACCTCTAGCATCATGAAATACTTCATCCATAGCAAAGAATTCATCAATTTTGACAGAAGATGCGTCGGTTTTGAAAGCGTCGACTAAATCGGGGTCAACTAAGATTTCATACCTTTTGCCGCCCTTTTCCATTCTTGCTAAGACAGCATCATCTAAACTAACCATATTCTTACCTTTGAATCTTTATTTACGCAATCACTCTTCAAGTGGTTTTAATCTATCAATTTGCTTGTTGACATCCTCTCGGTCAAGGAATCGGTAGCCGCTTGAATCAACTACAGCAACTTCTACAGCATCTCGATTTAATTCAGCATCATTGGCATTTCTCAAAGCTTCTAATCCCAGCTTCATAGCTGCGTTAAGAGTTAGATTTTCTTTCCAATTTTTCTCAAAATATTCGATTACGGTGTTTCTTCCACTGCCGATAGCTCCAGCATGGTAAGATTGGTACGCACCACTGGGGTCAGTCTCGTAAAGGTGTATACCGTTGTCATCAACTCCACCAATCAACAATGCAGTACCAAAAGGTCTTGATCCGCCATATTGTGTGAAAGATTGTTTGAAATCACAGATTTTCTTTACCAATACATCGACAGGAACAGTAGCGCCGTATGTTATTCGATTGATTTGAGCCTCAACTCTTGAACGAGCGACTAATTGTCTAGCATCAGCCATTAAACCAGAAGTTGCTACACCAACATGATTGTCAATTTTAAACATCTTTTCAATGGATTCAGGGATAATCAATCTGCTAATGATTCTCTTGTCACAGACTAAAACAACACCGTCTTTAAATTTCAAACCGGCAGTAGTTGTGCCTCGCTTTACTGATTCTCTAGCATATTCAACTTGGAATAATCTTCCATCTGGGCTGAAGGTCGTAATTCCATGGTCATATCCTCTTCCACTTGGTTGCATCATCTCACCTGTTTATTCCTTAAGGCGACACCTTATGAGTGTAAGGGTTAAACTCAACCGGTATCTTCGGTATAGTAACCACAAATTGCGACCATTATAATCCCTACGAAAAATAATCAAATTATTGAGCAATTAGTTTCTCCACTGTATTATGCGAGTCGCTATATTGTCTTCTGGAGGCAAAGATTCGGCCGCTGCATGGTGGTGGGCAATGTGCAAAGGTTGGGATATCGATGCATTAGTTACCATGATTGTTACTAGTGGAGATTCAATGATGTTTCAAGTACCAGGTACAGAGATAGTTCAATATCAAGCCAAATTAGCCGATATTCCTTGCCTTTCAGTAAAAACACAGGGTCATGAAGAAGTTGAAATCCTTGATTTGGAAAATGCTCTGTCAGAGTTAAATATCGATGCACTAGTATGTGGTGCACTACGTTCTGATTATCAAAAAAGTAGAATCGAGAGGATGTGTGAAAGGCTTGGCATAATTAGTTACACTCCATTGTGGCATCAATCAGCTCTAAGTCACATTTCTGGTTTGGTTGAAAATGGATTTGGAGTAATGATTACTAGTGTTGCATGTGATGGCCTTGATGAGAGTTGGCTTGGCAAGATATTAGATTCACAATCATTAACATCTCTAATTGAATTATCAAACAATTATCGGTTTAACGTTGATGGAGAAGGTGGTGAATATGAAACTCTAGTCGTATCAGGTCCACATTTTAATGGCTCAATCAACATCACAGGAAGTCCCAAATGGTACGGTAGAAGGGGCGAACTGGAAATTAGTAAAATTTCAACATCACTTGATAGCTGAGCGGGCTAATTCAACCGCTTCATCAACGATTTCTCCAGAAACGCCAATATGATTCATTGGATCAAACATCGCTTCGAGTTCTTCTGCAGAAAAGGCTGCAGCGATTTCTGGTGTTCTACTACAAACATCGATTAACTCAATCTTCTTGTCAACCGCCTCAAAGGAAGCTGAGCGAAGAATTTCATGGGCTTCATCTCTTGCTATGCCGTGTTCAACTAGTTCTATCATTACCTTTTCAGCCATTACAAGTCCTCGTTGTGATTTAATGTTTTCAAGACATCTTTCGCTATCAACCCACATGTTGCTTAGTACTTGCCGAGTTTTTACGATAACATCTTCGCACAATGCCGAACCATGAGAAAGAGTGAATCTCTCACTACTAGAATTTGCTAAGTCTCTTTCATGCCATAATAACGCATTTTCATAGGTTGGAATAATCATCGATCTCACAATTCTTGCTAAACCCGAAGCATTTTCAGATTTGATTGGATTCTTTTTGTGCGCCATTGTAGATGAACCTACTTGCTTTTTGATATCAAAACCTTCCCCAGCCTCTTGGATTTCTGAACGTTGAAGATTACGAATCTCTTGCAAGATTTTTTCACATGATGCTGCTACATTTGCCAACCAAGATACATATTCTATGTATCTATCTCGACCAACAACTTGAGTAGTTGCAAGTGGTACTCCAAGTCCTAAGTGAGTCATAATCAGGCGTTGTAATTCTCTTGCATTTACTCCTTGAGCAGCACCTGTTCCGACTGCACCGAGAAATTTTCCTACTGAAATTCTCGGTGATGCTTCATCCAATCTAATTAGTTGACGACGTAATTCATCTAACCAAACCGCAGCTTTAAGTCCAAAAGTAATCGGAACAGCTGCTTGTCCATGAGTTCTGCCAAGCATTACTGTATCTCTTTCCCGTTCTGCAACATCAGCACAAACGCCGATCAATAAGCACAACTGTTCCCTAAGTAGAACAATACTATCTCGTAGTTGTAGAGCAACAGCAGTATCAACAATGTCATTTGAGGTTGCACCTAAGTGAATACACCAACCCGCATCTCCTGCTGCTTCGGCCATAGCTTTGGTTAGAGCCATAATATCATGCTTGGTTTCAGCCTCAATTTCAGAAACTCTTTCTTTGGTTACTGATGTTGAATTTGCTATTGCTGCAACGGCTTCATAATCTTCTTTTGAGACTTTACCTAATTGCATATGAGCCCAAATTAATGCCCTTTCAACCTCTAGTTGTCTTTCGTGTCTTCCAAGTTCTGACCATATATGTTTGAAGTCTTCACAGCCATATCGGTAATCTAGCGGGCAAAAGGCCATGTACAATGGTTATGGACAACCTCCTATAACATTTCGATTAGTTAATCAATCATATTCCGCAACAAAATAAGTCCTCTGAAAATCAAATATTTTTCATGCTAACTACAAAAATTTGAAACCCTATTTCGTGATAATTGTCTTATGTCCGATAAATCTGTGAATGTTGAAAGTAGAACCTCATCACAGGATAAGCGATGGACAATAATGGCTGCTTTGTTAGGTACAAATACCGCAGTGATGCTGTTTCAGGGAATAGAACAGGAATCAGATCCTAAACAAATTAGGGAAATAGCTCTTTCAATTATAGCAGCAACTCTGCCATTTCAAGGAATCTACTTCTTGATTTACACTTACATGCTAGAAAACAATGGCAAATTAAGTGATGAAATAACAAATCGATTAAACAGAGCATCTGCAGTCTGTCAATTAGTAGCCTATCTTTCATTGGTTGGTTTGGGGATGATGTGGTATAACATTTCTAATTATGTTGGGATATTTTTCCTTGTATCCACAATACTAGCCGTATTGTTCATTAGGATTGCAATGGCTCCAATAGAATCGGAAATTGAGCAAACTTAACTTAGAATTTTGAGTAAAGTTCCAGTTACTGTGGCCACAATCAATAAAAGAATCATCATTGAAACTGGGCCATATTGATTTTTGTCATCCATGGCGGTGCCAAAGAAACCATCTCTAGAAATAGCTTCTCCAAGACTATTGGCTTCAGAATACTCTCCTAATGGTTTACGAGGTATTCTCTCACCCTTTTTTACAGTGAATTCGACATCCTTCTTACTGCCTTTCTTAGCCTCAGCCATGTATGGTGGTCATATTCATAGGTCAAATAATGTTACTATGAATTACCAAAATAGTCATTCACTATCGACTACTCAGTAAGTTTATGCGATGGCATCCTGAAACACCTTCGAATCGGATTCATTTAGCAATAGAAGGTAGTGTCGGTGGTACCACTATTGGATTACATATGTCTGCAGATGTAATTGATAATGGAGGTAGAGTTTTGTGGATAGGTTTGGAGATGCCTAATTCTGAACGATTTCCACAGTTGTTCAGTCATATATCCCCTGTAGCATCTTCCAGATTTCACGCTATGATGATAACCGGTGCTTTGGATAAATCTATTGAAACAATTATTTCTGCAGCCAACAACTTACCTTCAGTAAGATTGATTGTAATGGATGATTGGTGTGATTCAAGCGGAAAAATACCAAAATT
>DUKP01000191.1:0-337 GCA_013329295.1 Candidatus Poseidoniaceae archaeon | reverse complement strand
TAATTAGCAAAGGAACTGTAGATGCAAGTGGTAAACGAGTTGGAGAGATTTTTGCACGTGCTGAAAACCATTTTGTCAAAGAAGGCTATGAAATTTGGACTTTTTGCCGCAGCTCAAATGGCCATCACAGAATCCTCAATATCGGTAGTAATTCTACAACTTTGAAAATAGTAGATAGTGGATTAGAGTGTGTAACTTAATCGTCCTCTTCTCCAAGTAATTCAGCCATTTCTTCTAATGCATCATCATCTGGTTCATCAAATTGCTGAGGGTTTTTTGCGCCACCTGCTAATACATCATGACCGGCAACTTTTGGAGCATGTTGATCGATTGTTGA
>DUKP01000114.1 GCA_013329295.1 Candidatus Poseidoniaceae archaeon | reverse complement strand
ATCATCTAAACCTGTTTGATTACGCGGCCGCTTATCTTTTGCATCGATGATAGTTTTATTCTTAGTTGAACTTTGTCGTGGTTTAATCTCAACGACTTCAGTAGGTTTTTCATTAGCATAAATTGATTCTAATCTATCAGTTTCTAATTCCAGGAATTTTTCAGATGAAATTATTTCTCCATCTACATTTATTTCAAATGATGATAAAGATTCATCAGATGAATTTGGCCTAAATTGAATTCTTCCCTGACGTTCAATTTCCGCTAAATTATTGTACATTTTTCGCTCTCTTGCTTTGGCAGCATGACTAACAAATTGATCTCGAGTATCTTTTGTAACTAGAGTTTTTACTGTTCCAGACCTTTGACGTGCAGTCCTTCCTCGACGCTGAATAGACCTTATTGCACTGGGTACTGGCTCATACATCAAAACTAAATCTGCTGCAGGAACATCTAATCCTTCTTCACCAACTGAAGTTGCAACTAGTACATTGACATGGCCACTCCTAAACTCATCGAGCCTTGCGAGTTGTTGCTTTTGTGTCATTCCTTTTTGCTTGCCACTGGATGATTGACCAATAAATTGTGAAACTTTCACTCCTTCTATATTTGTCAGCAATTCGATGAGATTAGTTACAGTGTAGCGATATTCAGTGAATATTAGTATTCTTGATGAAGGGTTTTGTTGGATTCTTTGCTCAACCATAGATCTTACAATTTCAGCCTTAGGATGTAATTCTTCCAAGTTTTTAGCATTCATTCTAAAGTTATGAATTACTGGCTTAGCAAGAAATCTGTTAGTGCCTCTATCACCACTTCGGCCTTCAGTTTCTGCTTTATCTAAGAAAGCTAATGCCGCTTTTATTCCTTGAGTCTTTAGTAAGTCGAGTAGCATATGCATCCGTCGAATATCAGATACTTTTCTTGCAGCATTATAGCCTCTTGCATCTCTACGATTTATTGCCCTGCTAACAGCCATTTGAGTATCGGTGATTATTTTTGCAGTAATGTGTTTCACCGGTCCCATAAAACCCATTCTTTGAATACTTTCTACTTCGTTCGCTTGATGTTCTTGAAGTGGAAAAATGAGTGTCTTTAGAGATTCAGGAAGTTCGACATTGATGATGTCATTATGTAATGTCACTGCATATGGTTTCAGTAATGCTTCGTCTTTTATTGAGACATCAAGCCTATCTATTCCTAAGCGTTTAGCCACTTCGAGAATCGCTGCTTTACTTGAACCAGGGCTTGCAGTTGCTGCTAATGTAAACCCACTGGGATTTTGATTTAGATATAAGTCTCCAACTTGGGCATAAGCATGATTTCCTGTGGCATGGTGTGCTTCATCAAAAATAATTAATGAGACGTCATCAAGTAATATTTTACCATTAGTGGCATCATTTCTAATGACTTGCGGTGTTGCCATTAGAATACGTGCATTATCCCAAATTTCAGAACGTTTATCAGGCGAAGTTTCACCGGTGTAACGCAAAATTTCTTCTGGGGCAATATCGATCATTTCTCTTGCCATTCGTTGTTGTTGTGCAACTAATCCAGTTGTAGGTGCAATTAGGATTATTTTCTTATCTTGCAATCTAAGGAATTCTGCCATCACCATCCATTCTACAGCGGTTTTACCAAAACCGGTTGGCATTACCATAAGGCAAGATGAGGATAGAGCATTTTTTAGTGCTCTAATCTGATAAGCTCTAGCCTCTACCCCATCTTGTAGTAAAGGGTGTACGACGGTAGGCATCAAGTTATCTTCTTGTCGAGGGTTCAAAAGCATGATGATAATTAATACCAAACTTTAAACCATAAAAATCTCTTTATTTTTCTGTCGCATAATCGATTGACACAATCCCAATGTAGACCGAACCACTCATATACCAAAGGTAAGTCGGATGGATGCTCAAAGGTGAGTAGCCAGACACAATGGGCCATCCCCCGAGGACCCCAATAGTCTCGTTCCGCAATCGTCGGAAAGGGGCGCAGTGTCACGGCTACTCCTGTCCTGAGAGCCCTCGTACGCCCTCTCGGTGGGGCCCCTGCGTTGTAGAAATAATGGAGGAATCCGAATGGCGAAGAGAAGTCACCCACGAAGAGGTTCGATGGCATTTAGCCCGCGAAAGCGTGCTAGACGTCCATTTGGACATGTTAAGTCGTGGCCAAAAACCGAAGCGAGCGAAGTTAGAATACAAGGATTTGCTGGATGGAAAGCCGGCATGACACACATTTTAGCTCGTGATTTAAACCCAAGAAGCCCATCTGCAGGTCAAGAAACAAGAATTCCTGTTACTGTAGTAGAATGTCCTAAGATGAGAATTTTAGGTGTTCGTGGATATCAAATGACTCCTTACGGAAAGCAAGCCGTAGGTGAAGCATGGGCTGATGCAGGACAAATTGCAGATGCATTTAGCGACCTTTTCAAGAGGTTGCCAGAGCGTAAAGAGCACGATGCAGAGAAGCATTTTGAAAACTTAGAAAATTCAGATTTGTGTGAAGTACGTATGATCGTAGCTAC
>DUKP01000199.1 GCA_013329295.1 Candidatus Poseidoniaceae archaeon | reverse complement strand
GGCGATGGCCCTTGGTTGGGTAAAACGCCACTAGATCCTGCGAGAATTGATTGTATGAAACAAGTTTTACAACAAGTAGGAAGCAAATTAGAAAGCGGTGAAATAGATTGTTTAGAAGCGGTTACATTAGCGGTTGAAATGCTTGAAGATGAGCCGTTATTCAATGCTGGACAAGGCTCAGTCATCGGCGAAGATAGCACGATAACCATGGATGCATCAATTATGCGAGGTAGCGATAAAGCCGCAGGCGCAGTTATCAATGTGTCAAAATTACGACACCCAATTAGAGCTGCTAATATTATTTTACAACAAGGTTGGCCAGTAATTTTGAATAGCGATGCTGCAGATGAATTTGGAATTGCTAATGGTGTTGAAGAAGTCAGTCAAGACTGGTTGAAAACCGAGTTGCGATTAGGCCAATGGCAACAGTGGAAAAATAGCAAAAATATACCAGGCTCTACTGATGAAGACGATTCCGTCCTTGATCATGACCTCGAGGGCCGAGTTGCCACCGAGTTTTCAGATGAAGGAATGGGTACAGTAGGGGCTGTAGCACTTGATAACAATGGAGCGCTTGCAGCTGCAACCTCAACTGGCGGTATGACAGGCAAACCGGCTGGAAGAGTTGGTGACACAGCGATTATCGGTGCTGGAACTTGGGCTGATGATAAAATAGCAGTTTCTTGTACTGGAGTTGGAGAAGCTTACATCCGTACTTGTGCAGCACATAGTTTGGCTACTAGGTATCAATTTTCTAGTAACTTATCTCAATCAGCAACTCAACTGCTTGATGAAGTTGCACCACTAGGTGGCAGAGGAGGTTTGATTGCCATTACTTCAGATGGCGATTTTGTTATGCCATTCCAAACACGTTTGATGTATCGTGGCTCATGGAAAAATGGTTCTTTAGAGATTGGAATTGGTCCACCACTCGAGCAATAGATATTATTTAATAATTAATTATTAACCGCTTACTATGTCTAAACATAGAGTGGGAGATAGGCGAATAATCAGTATTAGCATCCCCGAGGAATTAGCAGTAAGATTGGACCGCAGTGTCGGGAAAGGCAAATCCGGGCGAAGTGCAACCATTGCCAAAATGATAGATGGAGCATTAAACCCCAAGATTATTTCAAAGACTGAAAAAGCGATAAAACCTGCAAAAAAAGATAGTGTAGGCGTACGTATTGAAAGCGATACTATGGGAGATTTAGAAGTCGCAAGTGACCGATATTATGGTTGTCAAACTGCTAGATCGTTAATCAATTTTGATATCGGCGACGACACTATGCCAAGAGGGGTAATTCGCTCCTTTGGTATTCTCAAACAAGCCGCAGCGAAAACTAATGTGGCGCTAAAACAACTAGATTCAGAAGTAGGGCAATTGATTATCCAGGCAGCACAAGAAGTCATTGATGGCGATTTAGATGAGCATTTTCCACTAAGAGTTTGGCAAACCGGCAGTGGTACACAATCAAACATGAATTCCAATGAGGTAATCGCCAACCGAGCAATAGAAATTGCTGGAGGAGAGTTGGGTTCGAAAACACCTGTACACCCAAACGACCATGTAAATCGTGCCCAATCTTCAAACGATACATTTCCAACCGCTATGCACATCGCATCAGCAGAAGCCTTTGTCCATGATTTACTACCTAGTGTAAGAGCATTGAGAAATGCTTTAGATGATAAAGCAAAACAATGGTCTGATATTGTAAAAATTGGCCGCACCCATCTAATGGATGCTGTTCCTTTGACCCTTGGTCAAGAAGTCTCAGGATGGGTATCTCAATTAGATGCTGATTTGAGAAGATTAGATTTCGCTCTCGACGATTTATTCGAGCTGGCGCTTGGTGGGACAGCAGTAGGAACGGGGCTTAACACCCACCCACTTTTCGCTCAAATGGTTGCTGATGAAATATCGAATATTACCGGTTTGACCTTTGTCAGTGCAGATAACAAATTTGCTCAATTAGCCGCTCATGATGCAGTTGTTGCAGCCAGCGGTGCATTGAATACCTTAGCAGTGAGTTTGATGAAGATAGCCAATGACATTCGTTGGTTAGGTTCTGGCCCTAGATGCGGACTTGGAGAATTAGCCTTGCCAGCAAATGAACCAGGCTCGTCAATTATGCCTGGTAAAGTGAATCCAACACAGGCGGAGGCAATGACGATGGTTTGTTGTCAAGTAATGGGTAATCACACAGCAATCACGGTTGGCGGTTCTCAAGGCAACTTTGAGTTGAATGTCTACAAACCGATGATGATTCACAATTTATTGCATTCAATCAGACTACTAACAGACTCATGTCGTTCAATGAGGGAAAATTGTGTTGAAGGATTAGAACCTGTAGCAGACAACATCACCCAACATCTAGAAAATTCACTCATGTTAGTTACTGCTCTAAACAATCATATCGGATATGATAAAGCAGCTAAGATAGCAAAGAATGCCCATGAAAAAGGGCTGACATTAAGAGAATCTGCGTTGGCATTGGGGTATCTTACAAACGAAGAGTTTGATGAGTGGGTAAGGCCAGAACAGATGATAGGACCATCAGTAAAATGATCACAGGAAATCCGAGAGTGACATTTGCCTAGCGCGGTCGTTTTGGAATAATGAGTCGGTACTATTTGCTAACCACTCAACATTTTGTTTAGTGTAAGTATC
>DUKP01000001.1:1372-6580 GCA_013329295.1 Candidatus Poseidoniaceae archaeon | reverse complement strand
ATCAATCATAAATGCTGAGGTAGTATCTGGACCATCGGCATGCAAATCAATACCTACTGCATAATCTGATAATTCGATGTTGTAAACTCTCAATGAATCCGAATAGCGCCCATGATGACTAATCAAGCCCGTTCCATAGCCATCTCCAGTAAGAGTAAGATTTGACAAAATGCCTGCTGATGCATCAAAGTCAATTGCTGGAGCTCCATTCAAGTTGATCGATTCTAGGTTTAATGCCCGATTATTGGCACCAGCAATGCCTGGTGAACCTCCAACCGTACCAATTACATCACTAATTAGCAAATCATCATTGATGTAATCTAATTTCAAAATGCTACCTGCTCCATTGAACTCTAATGCGTCTATAGCTTGCACACTACCATTTACATTTGATAGTGTTAGTCCATTGGAAGAATCTTCGCCAATAGTGATATTTGTCATGGCAATGTAAGCATTTTCAGCCCTTACTGAAGGTCCATTGCATCGAGCAAAATCAATATTAGAAATATGTAATTCAACGGATGATTCCATGATATCTAAGCAAACACTACTCGCATCGCTTAACTGTGAGTTTGTCAGACTAAACGAGCCCCCAATTTGCTCATTCACTTCAATAAGTGCTCTTGATGAAGATGACCTTGAGATAGAAACATCATCAGCGATTAAATTACCACCATTATATGAGATTGCAGGGGACGCTTCAAGTAGTGTCGTACCAGATAAATGAAGGTTGGAATATAGAGAATCTATGACCAATCCAGACCATCTATCACCAAACCCTGTTGATGAAAAGATTGCTGATTCAGCATCTAAAGTACCTAAAACTGAAATTTCTACGCCATCAGAAATTCTCACCGATACACCGTCAACAACAGTCATCGTTCGCCCCAATGGGATGGTTAAATCAGTTTCAAGATAATACGGACTCCAGATAGTTTCCAAAGTCACATCTTCACTCAATATCTCGCTAACATCCAAACTTGAAACTATGAATTGATGAAATTTAGATAAGGACGTGTTCCAAGTAATTAATTCATTAAAATCATCTAATTTCAACAATACATTTTCATTGGTCCCAACAATATCATCTTGTGAATCAACAAATCGAGCTATGGATTCAATACTAACTTCGCCTGAAGAATCGGTGTAATAATCGGCACCTTGGAACTCGACAACAGCATTGCTAACCGGCAATCCTCTGTCGATAACTGAAACAACTAGAGATGAAGTAATCTTGAATGATGAGTCGGTTGGTACTGTTAATTGTCCAGCAGCAACGCCATTTTCAATAGTTAAGTGACAACCGGAGCCGAGACTTAATTGCTGACTGAAAAAGAGGTTTGAAGACAATTTTTGACCTTGACAATTCCATTCTAGATCACTATCAATTTGTAGGTTAGAAGAGGAGCCCATGCTTGCGATGAGGCTGGCATCATTGACAAAAATGCTATCAGCCTTTATCGAAGAATTAGTACCAATAATTTGAGCATTATCATTAAGAATTATCACCTTGCCAGATGCTAATTCTAAATCCAAATTGGTGATTTGTAAAATTGCATCATCATTGATTACTAAATCTCCGGTAAAAGATTGAGTAGCCTCAAATGATTGCAAACTGATATGCTGGTTACCAGAAATAATCCAATCTCCACTAGGAATCAATGGAATTTGAATAGACTGGTCTTGAATGCCACCATACAGGGTCTCACTAACTCCAGTACCTAACAAACTGGCTTGAACAATCGATCCACTAGAGAAAAGTGGAATTGAAACTTCGCCATTTTCATCACTTGTAAATTGAAAAGTATTTACATTTATTGTTGCTTCAACGGGATTATTTGACATATCAGTAAATTTGACATTTGTCATAACAAAATAATCGCTAATATCAGAAGAAATATCCAAATTAGAATTGTATCCATAGTATACTGCCCCTTTTCCAAATGCATCACTGTAACTTGGATTTGTATTAATTGTAGTGAAATCAAGCACATTTGCTATCGAACCTGCCCCAACCTGCAGGGGCTGATCATGCAACTGTGCAATCCACTGATATGTGCTAAGGTGGCTGTTTTCAGATAGAATTATTCCATTGTTTTGGAATTTTGTCGTTAGTATGTTGATGGATGCTTCACTGTCAATAATCTCTGTACCGATTGAATTACCACCGATATTTGATACCGAGTCTGCTGAAAAATCTACATCTCGCATATTGATTCCTGTTGAAAAATTCTCAGTTCCAATAGAATCAATTACTATTTCAGCATACCAAATCTGACAACCCATTGAGGTTGAATCTGTACTGTCATAGAGTTTGACTACGCTTAACTCACTCAATTGATGACTTCCACCCAATATATCGAGGCCGATTGAATTGCTGCTCGTCATTGTGACTGTGTTTTCACCAGTGAATTGGGCATTCGTATCGCGAATTATTATTCCCTTTTGCTGAGCTGTTATCGACAAATTACTAATCGTTAAAGTCCCTTGACTTGCCGCTCTAATGCCGTATTGTTCTGCGTTTATGCTAGAATTGGCAATAATGTGGTCTCCGTTTCCGGTTAATGAGACTCCACGCAAAGAATTGGTGATTGAAACATTTTCAATCAAACAAACTCCACTACAATCCTGTTCCAATACTGGAGCTTGGTTTGTTAGAATTGATTCAAATGAGATTTCAGAAAGTTTAGTATTGATCGCCGTATTTGATTTTGCTAATATATCTCCAATAACATTGGCAGAAACAAGAGTGAAGTCATCTGAATTGGCCATATCGGCTAGCAGTGAAACCTCGCTACCATAAACATCAAAAGCACTAAATTCAACTCCATAAGAAGATGAAAAGCCGACTGAAACTTTCTCAAAGGTAAGGTTGTTAACTGCTACAACACCTGAATTGGCGCTAATTCCCGCCCCTACTTCAGAAAAATTACTATCGGTTACAGATAATGAGCCGCTAGATTGAATTCCTGTTGACGATTTAGTTATTTCAGCATTTGATACTGTAAGACTACCACTATTCATTATCGCTTCATAATCTATGGATTCAGTATAGAATACATCGACATTTGCAGTACCGTAATTCTTGATTCCGAGATAAGAATCTCTGACGGTCAAATTATCAACAACCAAATTACCTTCAGACTTTACTCCTACATTGGTATTTTCGATTTCAACATTGGTAATCGTTGCACTGCCTCCAGATTTAACTACAATCCCTTGCCATAATCCTTGACCATGTGATGATTGTGCGGTTGGATTCGCAGAGGAGTAAAAGTGACATGATTCAGCAACTAATGTCCCATATATCTCGATTGCAAAGCCCTCTCCACCATCAATAGTCGTACCAGGTTCAACCGTCAAGGTTGTTCCTTGAGAAACTATCACATCGTCTTCAAGAACTATGTTTCCAGACCATGTTGTATCTGTAGAAATTGTTGAAGAGGTTGCTAAAATTATTGGAGTAAATAACATCGATATCAGTAATGCAACAATGACACTGCTTGAGACCGCATGCTGCCGCATAGTATGTCCTTTACTACGCTTGCATATCAAGCAAATGGTGGGCCCGCCCAGATTTGAACTGGGGTCTGACGGCCCCCAGCCGCCAAGTATAGGCCAAGCTAACCCACGGGCCCAGGATTCAAATTACTGAGTTGTTGCACTGAATGGCGCGATTTCTTCGATTAGATCTAAGTGCCCAATATACATTCTTCGGCAACAGTATCTTGAAAATCCTACCTGGTCAAGTGCATCGGAAACTTCGATACCTGCAGCGACTTTCTCATTGAATTCTTCCCATTTATGTGCAATAACTGCACCGCAACTGAAACATCTTACTGGAATTATCATGCTTTACACCTCATCGATAGGACTTTTGTTTCTTTCGACGAGCACCGCGTCCAAGTTGGTGCTTTGGTTCCTTTCTTCTTGGGTCGTTGACCAATAGGCTTCTGTCGAATCTTAGATATTCGTCTCTAAGGTCTTCGTCTTGACCTTCAGCTCCGCCATTGTAGAGAACAAGTCCTCTAGCGATCGCTGTCCTTATTGCGTCGGTTTGACCCATAATTCCGCCACCGGTTGTTGTAATGTTGATATCGACCTTTGCTAATCTGTTCATTGCATCAGCAATGATTAGTGGCTCCATGGCTTTTCTTCTAGCCAAAGATGGTTGAAGAATCTCGATTGGTTCGCTATTGACTCTTACTCTGCCTTTACCGGCCTTTACACTGGCTCTAGCAATTGCTGTCTTACGCTTTCCGGATGATTCTACTGCCTTATTCTTCTTCTTAGCCATCATTGGTCACCTCCATTCCATCTGTGGCTTGGTGCACCAAGATTATGACTGATGTCACCAAGTGAAACAAAACTTTCAGGCGCTCCTTTGCGAATCTTACTATCATCGCCAGCCTCATGGCCGTCTGGCAAATCGCCGCTTAGATGACTTGGGCAGCCAATCTCAACACGTAAGTTTCGTAGAGCTCTGCGGCCGCTACTCTTACTTTGATAAGGAAGCATACCACGAACTGCACGCTTTAGAATCATATCAGGCATTCTTGGAAAGAACGGTCCCTTTCTAGCGTGATTCAACTTGTACTTCTCTTGATATCTGTTGAATACCGAGGTCTTACTGCCTGAGACAATGGCTTTCTCTGCGTTGACGATAATGACTTTATCGTCTCTATCTTCTCTTGCTGCCTTCAAAAGTAGGTCAGCAGTTGCAGATGCCAATCGGCCAAGGATCATTCCTTTGGCGTCAAACACATATGTCTTTTCAGGCAAGGATAACAACCCCCTTTCCTGATGGGTTTTCGTTCATTAGCTCGCCATATGTCATTACTCGACCTCCAGCGGCTTCTATCTTCTCACGAGCACCTGTACTTACACTGTAGGCGGCGACCGTGTGGTTACTGGAAACTTCACCACTGCCGAGTAGTTTACCAGGCACGAGGATTGTTGCACCCTCTGGAGCATGGCGGCTTACTCTGCTAAGGTTTGGTTGGGCCCAGTTTTTGCGACTCTTAGAAAGGCGCATAGCCACATCTCGCCAAACAGCGGAACCGGTCTCGCGAGACTGGGCTTTCAGTTGATTGATTACCTCAATTAACTGAGCGTTTGTCTTGCTATTTGGGTTACTCATTTGACTCCCTCGATGCTTTGAAGCATGCTGGCGACTCGCCAACCCATTATCAAAGCACCGACGCGTAT
>DUKP01000001.1:0-974 GCA_013329295.1 Candidatus Poseidoniaceae archaeon | reverse complement strand
GCATCAAGTAATTCCACTGTTAGTCCAGCGGCTCTACTTTGAACGATTATTTCGTCGTGAAGCGTATCGGAAAAATCATCCAATGCCCCAAGTGCAGTGGCGCCAACAACATCGGTAAGTTGGTCGATTAAGTGATTCAAAACACAACTTACACCATATGCTTGCCCTGCTCTAAACGCATGATCTACGCCTCCAACTTCAGGGTCTTCTGCTTTCATACGAAGCATTACTTGTTGAGAATATGCTACAAGAGCGCCATAGATTGATTCAATAATCTGTGCGGCTTCAAGATCTCCAAGTAACATTTGTGCTTCACTAAGCGCCACTCGAACCGCCTGCCCATAGGTTGCATGAGCGGCGATTAAGTCAGCTGTTTCCTTTTGCATAGCTTGGTCGATTAGGCCTTTCCAGTCTTCCATAGGAAAGCCACAGCGCACTCACACCTTGAAGGTTCGGAATAAATTTAGACTAATTTATTTCAAATCTTGAAGTTTGAATCTTCGCCATCGACGATACCTGCTTGCCTAACCGAGCCGTCAGCAGCAACAAACTCTCCTGCCTTGGTTTGATTATTGTACAAGTTCACATCATCATAGCGCTTTACCAACATTCCTTCTCCAAGTGCAATGTTCAATGATTGTTGAATCATTCCCAATGTTGCAACTGCTCTATCTCGATGGCTTGCATCGATTGTGTGGTCGGAATATCGTGCTTCTTCAAAGATGGTTAAGAATGCATCAAGTTGCTCAGATGGCACCATGTCGAAGGCTTTTCTAACCGCTGCTTCAAACTCTCTAGTTGTTTCGTAAACCTTCTTCATGAAACCATGCTTTCTGAAATGCCGTACTAAATTCTTGTAGCAATCAAAGATCGCTGCAATAAACTCGTTGCTTGCCTCCAACTGTAGCATAGTGTCGGTTAAGATACCGCGTAGAGCCTGTACTTGTCGACGTGCTTGCGTACGTTGATAGTAA
>DUKP01000035.1 GCA_013329295.1 Candidatus Poseidoniaceae archaeon | reverse complement strand
ATATTTACAGATATGATTGGATTTTTATCATTTAGATTTTCGGCATTATCATTCTTACAAGTATTTGGAACAGTTATTGCAATTGGCTTGTTTTTGATCTATTTACTAAGCATTTCTGCATTGCCAGCACTGATGTCTATTATACCTCCAAAGAAGTTGCCACTAGACAGGGCAAGTAAAATTGAAATTGGCCCTATTGCCAAAGGATTGGGGCGATTGTCAATGCAGCCTATGAAAGTAGGAGTCATTGCGGTATTGTTGTTGATTCCAATGTTTATTGGTTTTCAACAGTTAGAAGTTGGATTTGAACAAAGTGAACAATTTGACCCCGATATACCAGTAGTTGCAGATTTCCTCATGCTTTCTGAAGACTTCCAAAGTAGTAGGTCGCCGTTGTATGTGGTCTTTGACGGTGAAGTGTTGAGCAGTGAAGGATGGGCATCATGGAATATGACAATATCAAAACTTTCTCAAAGCGATGATCTTACTGGAGTTCCGACTGGTTTATGGGATTTAATCGAGGAATCTCGAGCAGAATATTGGGCCTTAAATTCATTGATGAATTCTATAGAAGCAGGTAATTCGGGCTCATGGGATGATTTATCTAACTGGTTATTACAAAATGAAACAGGTAGAAATCTATCGAGTGCTCAACTTCATTCCAATGGTCAACAAACATTAATTTCTTTTCAAGCAAATACTCTTAACTGGCAAGAAACTGTTGATTTAACCAAACGTATGGAGCAATTACTTGCCGAGATCGAAGAGGATTTTACAGTTGAAGGGGAATTAAGAATTAGTGGACGTAGCCTGATTAATGCTCAAACTACATCAGATGTTGCAGCATCTTCAATTCAGTCTACTGCGATAGTTGCAATAGTTATACTTTTGATGTTGATATCAATACATTCGTTTAGGCAAAAAGACATATCACAAGGTTTAGCACGTGGATTTATTTCTTGGATTCCATTGATGATGGTTGTTTGTTGGGTTTATGGTTTGATGGGTTATACCGGTTATCAAATCAATCCACAAACAGTAACAATTGGAGCATTATCATTAGGACTTGGTGTTGATTATGCTGTTCACTTCACAATAAGATTAGAAGAAGAAGTAGAACATAATCCTCGAGGCACTCAATTACAATGGGTAGAGAATGCTTCTGCAACAACAGGAAGGGCGATGTTTGGTGCAGCTCTGAGTACTGCTGGTGGATTTGCTGTACTAAATCTCTCAGCCTTATTGCCACTACGATTATTTGGCCAAGCATTTGTTGTGGCAATTACATTGGCTCTACTATCAAGTCTAATCTTACTCCCTGCATTTTATTCTAAGTTCTTGAGACGAGATGCAGAAAAATACCTTGAGGAGGAATAATTATGGAAATAGAAATAGTAATGTTTTGGATATCTTCGATTTATATTATCCCAATTTGGGGTCTTATGTGGTTTGCTCCACGTCACGATATAACCAAAAAAATAGTTGGTGACCTTCGAATATCCGTATTGCCATTATGCATTCCTTATGCGATTCTTGCCATCCCTAGCCTACCTGACATCTTCATAACTCTAGGCGCAGAAATGCCCACTCCAGAAAAAATTGTAGAATTCTTTTCAGATGACAAAGTCATCATTGTTGGATGGTTGCATTTCTTAGCATTTGATGTACTTGCAGGGCGATATATCTGGTTACGAATGTTGGCTTGTGATAGGCCAATGTATGTTTCAACACCAATTTTAGTTTTAGGAATGATGGTTGCGCCATTAGGATTCCTAATTGGTATCTTAACAACATTAGAATATTCTGAAAAGGAATATTCTGAATATCAATAAGAGTGGGCAAAAATACCAACACATTATAAGATAATTTATTTTCTTAGGTTTATGGACACAAAGGTTGCTATATTATCTGGCCTTTTAGTGACGCTATTGATTGGCAGCGGCTTATTAATTGTAATTGATAATACCGGAGATAATCAAGACAAGGAAAATGAAGTTGTTGATGAAATAATTCAAGATCCAATTGATACTAATCAAAAACCAGTAGTTTTTGTTCCCGACGTTAGCAAATCATGGGATGGTGAAAATACAATTTTAACTGGATTTATTTATGATGAATCACCAACCACGTGCACTATTTCAATTAAATTAATCAATCCTTTAACCAATGGAGAAAATATAGTTCAAGAAGAAATTCAGATTAGCAATGAAGGTAAATGGGTTGTTGAATCACAAATGAATCAATCTGGGCTATGGATTGTCTTAGTTTCAGCAACCGATGAAGCTGGATTAATTAGTGAAATTTCTTACAGTGAACTTCAAGTTATCGAACCAAAAGAAGAAGATGTAAAAATTACCTTTTTGTGGGCCCCTCCCCTAAGTGATGAGGAGCCAAATGGGACGTTAACAGGATTCGTTATCCATGAATACCTTGACACATGTAATATTGTCTACCAACCTTTGTTTCAGTCACCAGTTTTGGATGTTGTTGGAGAGATAGATTTCGAAACAGGCGAATTTAGTATTGAGTTAAACACTAGCGAAGTTAATACCAAAGGCGGAATTGTGTCATCTTGCGGTTTATTTACTGACTCGATTGTTATCACTAATGTTGATTTACCCATGCCCCCAGAACCTGTTGGTGACTCTGATTTAGATGGAATATTAGATGATGTAGATCAATGTTTAGAGACGCCTCAAGGAGAACCAGTATACCTAAACGGATGTTCAGATTCAGAAGTTGATGATGATGAAGATGGCATAAACAATAATCGAGACATTTGCCCTAATACGCCTAAAGGAGATTTAGTAGATTCTCAAGGTTGTTCATCATCTCAGAAGGATTCAGATAATGATGGAATTACTAATGATTTAGACTTATGTCCATTTACACCTGCAGATGAAGTTGTAGATTCGAATGGATGTTCTAGCTCTCAATTAGATAGCGATAATGACGGGATTTCGGACAATTTGGATCAGTGTCCAGACACACCAAGTGGAGAATCTGTAGATGATGTTGGATGTGCAGATTCGCAAAAAGAAAATCCAGAACCATCAACAAGGCCTAAGATTTTGGCGCTTCATGGCGGTGGTGAGACTGCTAATGGGCTAAGAAATCAGCAAGGTACACAAGATTTGATGAATGCATTACCAGGCTTTGATTTTGTTTTTGCTAGCACGCCAGAAAGTAACAATGTATGGATTAAAGACCCACCTGGTGGAAAGGGAGAGCCAACTACAGACCCTGATTGGGCTGATCTTTCAATATCTTATCTAGACCAAATGGTCGAAGATAATGGACCATTCTATGCCATATTAGGTTATTCGCAAGGAGCAGCGATGGTTCCTGTTTATCTTGCAAATACAGACAAGACCTTTGATCGTGCTTTGATGTATAATGGATATTTACCGACAACACATGAAGGTTTGATTGATACTATTGATGCAGTAGCGCCATTTGACATACCAGCGATGGTATTTTCTGGTGAAAATGATGGAAGTTTCAAAGATTTAGCTCCGGCTTTAGCAAATAAGTTTGCCAATTCCTTGGATGTACACAGTAATACGGCAGGCCATCATTTACCTTACCAAAGCGATTCAACATTCGATACAATTCTGGACTTTATTTTGGATGGTTTGCAAACCTTTGAAAAATCAGATTCGTGGCTATGTCAAAATGGTCAAGGTCCATGGGTAAAAGACCTAAATGGTGAAGGTAATTCATACAATTCTAACACTCGAGGAGCAGGGCAATCTGGTGGGGGAGGAGGTTCTGGTCCATGGTTCCAGTGTGAGGTTTCAGTTACTGTGAATTCTAACAATATGCAAGTGACATCGAATGCTATTCCTAATCACAACTGGTTGTCCGCTTTTGCCGCAAATGCAGATGAACAAAATATGGATTGGACAATCCCTCTAAATCCTGTAGAGGATACAAGTGGTGGTCACAATTCTGCAAATTGTCCTGCTGCTAATGGAGCCTATGAATGTGCCCCAGACCGAGGTGCTGTTGCTGTTGCTGTTAACGGAGTACCGATTTTTGGTCCTGAGGAAGGACCAGGTGGAGATGCCGTAGCACTTGAATTCCTTTACTTTGATGAAGACCGTCAACCAATTGATCTTGGTTATTGCGGGGCGCACAATGGTCCAGGTGGAGTGCACTACCATTTTGATGCAATGTGTCAATTTTGGGATGACCCTAATGGTGAAACCATTGTCAATTATGATTACACAGATTTAGATCCAACAACACATTCACCAATCATTGGTTGGGCATTTGACGGTTATCCAATCTACGGCATGTATGGCTGGGATAGCAATGGAGAGGTAATACCGCTGACATCTTCTTATGAGGTAGAACGAACATCAGAAGGGGGAGATCAAGGCTATAATGGCATTGATGACTGGAATTACGTTTCTGGCATGGGTGAACTGGATCAATGTAACGGCCGTTTTGCTGCAACTCCAGAATTCCCACAAGGAACCTATTATTATGTTTCTACACCACTAAGTGGTTCTTCCAAGACTGTTGTAAATACTGATGGAAATACAGTTGGAATGATTGGTTTCCCATATTTCTTGTTGTGTTATCATGGAGAAGCAGACATGAGTAACGCCAACTCCGGTGGCGGCGGAGGCGGCGGTGGTGGTGGCGGCGGCGGTTTCCGTTCCATGACA